>CANBQQ010000005.1 GCA_947371715.1 Flavipsychrobacter stenotrophus | reverse complement strand
CATGAGTAGGTGATGAAATAGTTACCCCGCCTGTTAAGCGCCTGAGTACGGGCATTTATGCCACACCAGTCGCAAGAAAAATCCTGAGTGGCGGTCATATTACCGGTCTTATCTATTTCGATCAGTTTATTGGTAGCCACAGTCTGGTCGTTATCTGCCGACAATACACAAAGCAGATACCTTCCCCCTGAATCCATACTGTAATATTTACCCATCGTGTCCGCCGGCTTCCAATGCTTCCACCAATCATTAAGCGTATCGGTAAGTCCGTTGGCGATAAGGAACGGCAATATTTCACTTTTAGATACAAAACCCGAATCAGCCGTGAATTTCAGAGGGACAACTTTAGCTTTTTCTTCTTCTTTAGGCTTTACGAGCAGCCCAAGGCAACCCTGCAGCGTTACAAGCGCCAGAACCATGTTTACAACAATAAAACCTGTTTTATATTTCAATAAAAATTCCCGGATCATTTTTAATACTTCCTGTCTATCACGTAATTAACTAATTCTTCCATGGCATCTCTGGCAGGGGTTTGTGGATAGCTGTGCAATATATCCAATGCGCCTTTTCTGTACTCCATCATTTTTTCTGCTGCATAAGCTATGCCACCGGAACTTTGCACATAACCAATCACTTCATTTACCTTATCCCTATCGGTACTGTTATTTTTCACGGTATAGATGATGCGTCTCTTGGTAGCACTATCTGCATGTTGCAACGCATAAATAAGTGGCAATGTCATCTTTTTCTCTTTTATATCAATCCCGGTAGGCTTTCCGATATTGTCCTGACCGTAATCAAACAGATCATCCTTTATCTGGAAGGCTATGCCTACCTTCTCTCCAAAAAGCCTGAATTTCTCAGCTTCTGCTTCATTGCCTTCGGCAGATAACGCTCCCGCCGCACAAGCCGACGATAGTAGCGACGCGGTCTTTGCCCTGATGATCTCAAAATAGATGCTCTCATCTATATCTAGTTTGCGGGCCTTCTCCATTTGCAGCAATTCACCCTCACTCATCTCTTTTACCGCTCTCGATGTGATCTGCAATATTTTATAATCCCCATTATCTATAGACAACAACAACCCTTTAGATAGCAGGTAATCACCCACCAGCACAGCTATTTTATTCTTCCAGAGTGCATTTATTGAGAAAAAATTTCTACGCATCATCGAGTTGTCCACCACGTCGTCATGCACAAGCGTAGCAGTATGCAGCAATTCTATAAGAGAGGCAGCCCTGAAAGTAACATCATTGACCCCTCCGGCAATTTTAGCAGAAAGAAAAACGAACATAGGCCGCATCTGCTTGCCTTTACGCTTAATGATAAGACGCATGATACGGTCCAACAGGCGATTAGAGCTTTTTACGCTCTCTGAAAATTTCTTTTCAAACAATGACAATTCATTCCCTATTACCTTATGTACAAGTTCCATTAAAGCGGCAGTGTTACTATTTGACTGTAAAAGTCGATTAACTAACGCTAATTGAAAAGAAAATTATTGGCACAATGGTTTTAGATACAATAAAACTGTAAAACCACTGTTAATGTTAAATCTTTACTTTGGTATTAGTTAATTGTCTTTTACCTTTGTCGCATATTTTGCAAATTAAAAATTTGTCTAATACTAACACACATATTATGCTGATTAAGAAGTTACTTCTATTGTCAGGTTTTTCTTTGATAGCCAGCCAGTCGCTATTTGCTCAGGAAACACCTACACCAACTACTGCACCTGCTACGGGTACAGCAGCCGCAGGCACACCACAATGGTCTAGCCGCGACATGACCTACAGGGGCAAAGGATATGATGTCCTTGATTCAGCCTATTATGATAAGAGGCACAGAAAGCAGTACCACCAATACATGGAGCACCAGACTGCATTCCCTCCTATTCCACGCAACCAGTTTGAAGTAGGTATAGGTTTTGGTTTGTACAATGTATCAGGAGACATACCATCATTGAATTTCTTCCAGAAAGGCGGCGGTGGCCTGCACTTGCAGGTGCGTAAAGCATGGGGCTATTCATTCTCTACCCGCTTACAATATGTTTATGGTGTTGCCAAGAACCTCGATGTTCAGCCTACTGAAAGTTTCGACGCTCCTTACAGCAACAACGGATATACTCCTTTGAATCAGGCTACAACTGCCAAACCTGCTACCAGCGTTTACCGCTCTACACGTATGGAGTCTTCTCAGCTGAACCTGGATATGATATTGAATATCAAAAATATCAGCTTCCATCAGGCAAGAACAGGTATGTCTTTCTATGGCTACTTCGGACTTGGTGCATTGGGTTACAAAACCCGTGTTAATGCTTTGGACGCTAATTACAGTGCTTACAACTTTGGCAACAGCGCAGGTGGTCTGAACATTGACCCTAAGGCTGACAACAAGACTGTACGCAAAGCACTGCAGAGCAAAATGGATAAAACCTACGAAAGCAATGCAGACAAAAGCAGCAATGCAAGTACTATCCTTGACAAAAAGACCCTTGATTTTGCTCCTAGCTTAGGTGCTGGTGTTGAGATCAAGATCAACAAAACTTTCAATGTTCAGATAGAAGATCGTTACACTTTCCCTAGTGATGATTATCTTGATGGAACACGATTTGGTAAAGCTATTGGCAACCAGATGAGCGTGAGCCAGAGCAGCGACGGTATCAACTACTTCTCTGTAGGTGTTAACTACAATATTAAGACCAAGAAAAAGTCTGTTGAGCCTTTGTACTGGATCAACCCGCTTGATCATGCTTACAGCGAATTGTCTTACCCACGCCACATGTTGTTGCCTAACCCGGTATTGCCTGATGAAGACAATGATGGCGTTACTGACCAGTTCGACAAATGCCCTAAGACTCCTGCAAGTGTAGCAGTTGATGGTCATGGTTGCCCAATGGATACAGATGGTGATGGTGTTCCTGACTTTAAAGACAAGCAGTTGATCACTCCTACAGAATGCCAGCCGGTAGATGCTGATGGTGTAGGCCATTGCCCTTGCCCTGAAGCTTGCGATGGCGCAGGAAGAAAAGGTGTTTGCGGTCACATTAAAGATGGTTCTTGCCGTTTTGCAGGCAATGCTACTGTTACTCCTGGTATAGAAGCACAGCTGTCTACTCTTGCTGCACAAATGAAGCTTGACCCTAACTGCAAGGTTGTAGTAATGGGCGGCGGTGCCGGTGGTAAGAAACAAGAACAAAAAGCATGGGAGCGTGTAAATGCAGTTATTGAGTACATGACTGAAAAGCAGAACATCCTTCGCGACAGGTTCATTTTCCAATATGGTAAAGGTGATGATGAGAATGTAGTATCATTCCGTTCAGCTGAAGATGGCGAAACAGGTCCATCAGCTCCACCTCCACCACATCCAAACTTGAAGTAATTCACTTACCTATACTAAAAAACCTCCGAGCGATCGGAGGTTTTTTTTTTGTCTATACTATATCACTTTTACACTACTATCTACTATCTACTATCTACTACTCTTCACCTTCATTGCCCTTGCTATCGCTGTCAGTCGGGACTTAAGTATTGCTACCGGAGACATCGACGCACTTCCAGCTGAATAAGATCGGGGCTTTATTGTTGCAATCGCTTTATCGTAATTTGCCAGGCAATTGTCCATACTAAATTGCGATTCCGCCAACTGTCTTGCGGCTTTATGCCTTGCAGCTAATGGTATTGCAGCTACCTGCTGTATTTTATTTACTGCATCTTCTATATCACCTATTTCATATACCCTGAAACAGTCCTGAGCGAGTGCATCGTTTTCATAATCCTCTATACCACTCACCCTTGTGCCTACAAAACCGCAACCTGAAGCCAGTGCTTCCATCATAGCAATTGGCATACCTTCAAAATCAGATGGCAATATCATCACATCGGCTTTTTGCAGGTAATCCTTCACCTCCGCCTGCGATAACCATCCTCGGAAAGTGACGGAATCATTCAGCCCGGCGTCTTTAAATTGCTTTTCAAGATTGGTTTTATACGCCGCACCATCACCAATAATGTTCAGATTGAACGAAATATTTTTCTCCCGTAATGAGGCAGCTATTTTCAGCAGGTCACCAGATCGCTTCTGGTAGTCATTGACCCTTCCTACGTATATGAGCTGCAAGGTATCTTCTTTATGGGATCGTTGATTAACCGGTGGCAAGTGAATACCGCAGGGTATTACAAACAATTTGTCAGCAGGCACATCCGGATAACGCTCCTTCACTGTGCGTTCCACCCGTGCAGACACAGACACCAATATATCTGTCAGTTTGTGGTATTTCCTTGTAAGCTCGTAATAGGCATTCTCATCGGCATGCAACACGCCTACTATGGGATATGTTTGATGCAATGAAACGGCTGCTGCCCATACACTCTTATCATCAGATAATATTACAGGCACTCCTCGCGGCACTGTAGCAAGCAATGTCTTTTTATAAATATACTCCAGGTATTCCGGCGTACCAAACTCAAATTCACGCCCCACCTTTATCCTGCCCGTTATTACACTGTTTTTAGTCCTGGTGAGTAATTGCAGCATAGTTTCCCTGCCCTCTCCGGAAAAAAAAGTTATTGTTGGCTCCAGAGTAGCAAAATAGACTGTGTAGCCCTTATCAGCATAGGCAATGGCAGCATCTGCCATCCAACGCGTTACTCCACCTCTATGATAAGGATGGCATAAAAAAGCTATCGACTTATTATTTGCCATTACCCGCCTGTTCTTTTATAATGCTTTCGTACCAGCGGTTAAAGCAAATTACGCGCCATGGCATAAAATTAAATTTGCGCTTACTATCCACAAGTTCTGCTACATACTTCTTTGTATTAGCCACGTCAAGTATTTTACCACCAAATGCTTTGCAGGCTTTATCGATCTCCGCATTAAACCATTCTTTCCCTTCGCTTTTCAACCAAGTCTCTTCTGGGGTAACAAATCCCATTTTATCTCTTCTATTGGTTATGGCATCCGGTATTATGCCGGTCATAGCCTCCCGAAGAATGTGCTTACGCACTCCATTTTTATATACAAACCTTGCAGGAAGACCCATAGTAAACTCTACAAATCTATAATCAAGGAATGGTGTTCTCGACTCTACGCTCCATGCCATTGAATTATGGTCTTCGTACCTGAGTAATGCTGGTAATGGTTCAGAATAAAGCTGGCGCAACAGATTCTCGTGCAGGCTTTTTGCATGTTCACTATACATTTTTGCCGGTTCTCCACCCACTATGAAATCTGCATCAGGTATATTGGTCACTTTAAGTTTATCTGGCAGAAAACTGGTAAGCAATTTACTCATAGACAACTGCATTGCAGCTATAAGAAACCCCTTAGGCATGTATCCTTTTTCTTTCTTGAAGGCTCTGGCCTCCTCCATCACTGCACCAATCTGGCCGTCTTTCATTAACCCGGCATAAAATGATATGTCATTACCACCATACCCTGCTAGTTGCTCGTCTGCTCCCTGACCATCGATCATCACCTTCAGACCTGCCTCATTTGTAGCTTTGAATACAGCCCACTGACTAAACTGAGATGTACTACCTGTTGGCTCATCCTGGTGCCAGATAAAACTATCGATCTCTTGTTTCAGCTGAGTAAAAGATGGGTATGTTTTATGCGGATGTGCATTGGTCTTCTTTATTACTTCTTCTGCAAACTTCCACTCATCGTATTTTGCCTCATCATAAGTAGCTGTCACAGTTTCCTGCCCTGCAAAATCGCCCTTGGCCTTGAGAAGGTCTGCAGCAATACATACAATACTGGAAGAATCCAATCCCCCTGAAAGGCACGACCCTACCGTCACATCCGACCTTAATCTAAGGTCAACTGCAGCTGTTAATAATCTTCTGAATTCGACAACGGCTTCATCAAAAGACCCTGTCCACTTCTTTGGAATGAGTTTATACCATTGTTTTATCTCGAACGCATTGCCATCTTTCGAAAGGTCCATTCTTAAATAATGGCCACATGGAAGGCTATACACATTTTTATAGAATGTTTCACTGGTCTGATCTACTGCACCGGTAGCCAAAAACTTACGGGCTATTGGTTCATTAAGTTCAAATTTAAAATCCGGAGAAGTCCTGATCTGTTTTATCTCCGATGCGAGATACAATGCATTTGCACCATCAAAGTAATATAGCGGTTTAACTCCAAAACGATCTCTAACCGCATACATTTCATTTTTGCGGTAATCTAGCATGGTAAAAGCAAACATACCATTGAACTTATCAAGACATTTTACCCCCCATTGTTCCCACGCATGCAGTATTACTTCCGTATCGCAGGTGGTATGAAATTCATGCCCCATGGTCTCCAGCTCTGCCTTTATCTCAAGGTAGTTATATACCTCTCCATTAAAACAGATGGTAAGGCCGGCTTTTTCATAGATCATTGGCTGATGTCCGGCAGGCGAAAGATCAAGAATGGAAAGACGTCTATGGCCAAAACCCACCTTGAATGGCGTATTGTCGCCAAGAGTATCATACTTCCAATGCTCATGGGTAGATACTGCAGTATCCCCTCCAGCCCAAATTTTAGGTTGTGCTGACGGCTGCCAGGTAAGAAAACCCTCATCGTCAGGCCCCCTGTGCCTAATAATTGAGGACGCCTTAATAAGACTGCCAGATGTACTACTAACCTTTTTATTTACTATTGAAAGTATACCACACATTATATCAATCTCTTTTTAATAAAAAATATTTCAGTTCTATCGCTTTTACCGGACCAAGTATGCTCGCTAAAGACCTTAAAAATAAATTGCCCTTAACTTTTATTGGCCAGAAAACCTCTTTAGATAAATTCAGGAAATCGCTCGCAAGTACCTTATCAAAGTGTCGGGTACTCCGCCAAAAATTAAACAGATAAATACTAAGTGCTTTCCTATACGCTGTTTCTTCTGAGTTTCCCTTAATATGGTGTTCAAAAATTTGCTTTCTGAGTTCTATTATGCTTTTAAGTTTGGGAATTGAGTTGTTTGCAGTGCCTACCCTATTGTCCAAAGTATGAGTTCTGATCAATGCTCTTGTACCGTCTTTGACCGCAACCAACTTAATATTATTAAACAATGCTCTTATTACCAAATCTACATCCTGATTAACTATCAACTTTTCATCGTAACCATTGATCTTCTCCAGCAAATCTCTTCTCCAGACAATTGAATTGGGCGGCAGGAAATTACCACCTAGATAATTGATAAGATGATCCTTTACGTTGTCAACTTTATCAATGTACGGGTATTTATGTTTGAAAACCACGTAGCTATCGTCAAATTCCATATCACACTCAAAAAAATCATACTCACCATAGCAGGCGTTGATAGTTACGTCTTTGTCCATCAGCTCGATCTTTCTTTTAAAGAAATGCTCACCAATCAGATCATCCGAGTCTAAGAATAGAATGTATTCACTCTTCGAGATAGCCAAACCTGTATTTCTGGCAGCCGGAGCACCTTTACCTCTATTTTTTGCTACTATCACATGCGGATATTCATTCCTTACTATTTCAATTACATTGTCAGTTGAACCATCGTCCACCACAATTATTTCAAGGTCTACTCCCGAATGAAAACCTGCATCTAATGAATTGAGTGTAAACTTAATAAGATCAGCCCTATTATAAACAGGTATAATTACACTACATTGCATAAGTAAGAAATGAATAATGTTTCGGTAGTTGACAAAGATACTCAAAGTACATCAGCAATTATTTCCATTAAGTTATTTTATCGTTTTAGATTTTAAATACAGCTCCTGTTAATTACAGACGATTCGTCGGATTGCATTACCCGGCCTGATAAACAATTTAGTAAAGTTCTATTATACTCCTTTTATTCTCGTTTTTAGTAGATTTGCAAGAACACATTGCCATTGATATTTTATTTTCATTGAGCTGAAAAGTGTTCTGTAAAAATGAATATAAATAAGATCGCCATTATTGGTGCAAATGGTTTTATCGGCTCCAACCTTGCAAGAAAACTCCAGGAATCTAGTGATAATGCTATCACACTTTTTGGAAGAAGTGCAATGGCGATGTCAGATACAAGTTTACCTTACAAAAAGATAGATCTTTCAAATACCTCTCAAATCCTGGAAGATTTCAGAGATATGGACTTCATTTATTTTCTTGCCTCAGAAACTATACCAGCTACCAGCTGGAATAACCCTACTCTGGAAATAACAAATAATTTACTACCCTTCATAATATTTCTGGAGGCGATTGCAACTTTAAATATAAAAAAAATAATTTTCATATCCAGTGCAGGTACAATTTATGGTCCTACCCATTTGCAAGTGGGAGAAGATTCTGTGAAAAATCCATTCTCTCCTTATGGTATCACCAAATTGACTATGGAATATTATTTGAACTACTTCAGTATCAGGAGTAATCTCCATTATGACATTTACCGCGTATCTAATGTTTATGGTGAAGGACAGAATGTTTCCAAAGGTCTTGGCATTATAAACACCTTTATTGAGAAAATAATAACAGAACACAAAATACAGATCTTTGGAAACGGAGAAAACATAAGAAATTATATCTATGTACAGGATCTTGTAACATTAATGGCACACTCGGTAACAGCAGACACAGAAATATGCAATATTTTCAATGCTTCATCTAATGACACATTGAGTATCAACGAACTGGTGAAAATCATTAATGATGTCATTCCTCTAGACTTTGATATTGAATATACCGCAGATCGCAAAAGCGACAACACGGCTATTTACCTGAACAATGATAAATTATTGGCAAATAATCCAGGGTTCAGATTTACAAGTATTGATGACGGTATAGCAAAGACTTACAGGCATATCAGCACAATAATGACACAAAAAAAATAGTGTACCCTAGAGTACACTATCCAAAATGCGATATAATTTGCCTGAACTTTCATTGTCATTGCCCCAGGTTTCTACAATAAATTTTCTTGCGTCACTACCTAACTGCTCTCTTTTGTTTTGATCTTCAATCAGAGATTGTAGTTCCTTCCTGAGATTTAATGGATCTTTAGGTTCTATAAGTATTCCAGTTACGCCATGCCTTATGATCTCAGGCTGGCCGCATACATTTGTTGTTATTACAGGCAACCCCGATGCCATAGCTTCAGAGACAACGGTTGCCAGCCCCTCCCAATGAGAAGGCAAACAAAAAATGTCTGCTATATTGTAGAACTCATTCAGCACCTCAGGGTTGATCTCACCCTGGTCGAAAAACTGATCTTTTAAGTCTCTTTGGGCTATCTCAGCAGGTATATCAATATCTTTTGGCCCGGCATACCCGCCAACTAAAACAAAATTGGCATTCTCTTTTTTTATCTCCAACAAGGCATCAAACAGATCAAGCCAACCTTTTCTCTTTATAGGAGAACCCACTGTAAGTATAATAGTTTTATTGACCGGTATGTTGTACTTAGCTTTTAAAGCCTCTTTTGTAGCTACAGACACAGGTTTAAACTTATCATAGTCTATACCAAAATAGTTTACAATGTAAGGAACGTTCATTGCTAATGTCGTCTGCATGTCTTTTCCGAGATAGTCAGCATTAGTTAATACAACATCAGCATTAGTTACCAGTTCCTTAAACTCCTCCATTTTCTTTACACCTTCTCTTGGCCATTTGATCACATCATCCCCTATTCCGAGCACGGCGCATTTTACCCCAAGTTTACGTGCGGCTTTAAGCATTAGCATGCATTCTGGCAGCCACTGACCATAAAAGATATCTTTTTCAGGATCTAATACGATATTATTATCTTTAAAAAAGTTAGCAATTGCATCTGTATACCGTTCTGCATATGTCTTATTCATGATCCTGTTGGGCTTCATGTTAGCGATTCTGGGATGATAAATAGTAATACCATCGTAAACTCGCTTGTGCGGGTAGTTGAGTAGCCGCATTTTCTTCCAATCAGCAAATAATTCAGATAATGGAAATGGAGGATTCCAAAGAACCGGCAAAATAACATTTAGGTTAGCTCCATTTTGTATTAGTCCTTTATACTGCCTATGTGCAAACGTACCTGCCCACCTCATTCCTGGGTAGTCATATGGATAAAACGAGGGGAATGCCCAAATATTCATTGCAGAAAATTATAAACGGGATGAAAACTTTTTTTTTACCTTCAAAATACCTGAAAAGAAGAGAACGTTTGTGTAGTAAACAACTTCCTTTATGTCCAACCTTGGTTGATATTTAAAATATAATGAAAAGGATTTAGCAGCGTGCTTTAACTTTTTGACTCCTTTTTTGCCTTTTGAGCCATACATAAGCATAGTTTTAGACATTTCGAATAACTGGCGTCTGAATACATGATCAAGTTTATACTCATAATATTCGTTCAGGTCCTCATAGGTCTTGAAAAGCTTTAAAAAAGCATGATCTATATGTTCCTGAGTTTTAGTTATCCCTCCGCCATGATGCCGGTAGACCGCTGTTTCTTCGTATAGACATAAACCATTCCCTTTTTGCAATAACATAAGACATAGTGCTATATCTCCACTAACTGTATGATGAAAAAACGGAGGAAACGGTTTAGGCAGGTCGTTTCTAAAAAATAAGGTAGCGGTAGGTATAAAAAATCTTGCAGTTTTCAGCACATCTTCAAATGTAAATTCGCTTTTTATCGGAATACTTACATTGTCGCCGGTTCTTTCTCCTTTATCATTTACCAGATATGACTTTGTGAAGCACAAAACTTTGTCTGGATTGGATTCTAAAAGGTCGAATTGTTTTTGTAACTTATAGTCATCTACCCAATAGTCATCGCCTTCGCAAACAGCAGTGTATCTGCCATTGCATGCTTCCAAGGTTCTTATGAAATTACCCATCATTCCATAGTTCCTGTCAGATGGAAGTAACTCAATTTTATCAGCATATCTGCGAGCATAATCTTCGCAAATACTTCGCGTATTATCCTTGCTCTTATCTTCGCCTATAAAAATTCTAAACCTGAAATTGGTTTTCTGTGCCAGCAAACTATCCAGAGTTTCTGATATGTAGGCTTCCTGATTGTAAGTAATCACACATATACTTACCAGATTTTCTCCATCCATTAAAATGCAATTACTTGTTAATAAAATGCTCACTTGCTGTCCTGCTTTTCATCACCCTTGCCGGAACACCATAAGCCAACATATTATCCGGAATATCTTTAGTAACCACAGATCCTGCACCTATGATCACATTATTCCCTATGGACACTTTAGGCAGAATAGTGGCACTACTACCAATAGAACAATTGTTACCAACTTTACAGCCCCCTAAAATAATAGCATTAGGAGATATTTCACAAAAATCCCCTATAATACTATCATGATGAATTTTAACACCACAATTAACTAAGGTGCCATTTCCAATACGTACTTTGCTACTAATAAAGGAAAGATGCATGATGTTCAACCCCTCTCCTAACTCCACATTATTTTTACTTATTATAGAGGTAGACGCAATGACTGAAAATGGCTTCCCACCGACATCACAAAATGCCGTATAAAATTTTTGTCTGAGTACCGGGTTACCCACTGCTATAACAAAATCAGGATCTTTAGTAAAAATTGCCCTCAATCGCTCAGCGTCTGTTACTTTATTAATTTCAAAACCCCAATTGTTGGATTCCCCTGTTTCAAATTCCTCGAAAAAATGAAATGATGGCGCTTGCTCGTAACCTAATACATCAACTACTTCCCTGGCATGTCCCCCTAAGCCTGCGATAACCATGATCAGTAATTTTGGCTCCTTAACAATATCCGTGCAATCATGTCAATTTCTTCATCACGCAATTTGTAATATAACGGCAGGCACAATATCCTTACTGCTATATCATCAGACACCGGTGTACTTTGCGGTGTAACATAATTTAAAGAAGATAATGATGGGTAGAAATAGCGTCGGGTATAAACTTTATGATTTTCCAGCTCTGCCATTGCCTTTAGTAGTTCGGCCTCGCTTTTGAAAATTATAGGGTAATATGAATGATTATAATCAGTGAACTTTTCAATCCTCTGATGTTGTACCTGCAAGTTTTTCAGCGCATTATCATATCGTTCGCAATCGTGTTTTCTCTTTGCAAGAATCTGATCAATGTATTTTATGTTACATAACCCCATGGCTGCATGAAATTCACTGTTCTTACCATTAATCCCTATTGTAGCAAAGCTGGTAGGCGAACTATGACCGAAGTTTCTCAGGTAGGCCATTTGCTTCAATATTTCGGGGTTAGTTGTAAACACAGCTCCACCTTCCACGGTATGAAAAAGTTTGGTGGCATGAAAACTGGTTGTACTTATATCACCATACTCAAATATCGACTTCCCTTTGTAAGTTGTGCCAAATGCATGTGCGGCATCATAGATCACCTTTAGATTATGCTTTTTCGCTATAGCGGCTATCGCTTCAACATCGCATGGATTACCAAATACGTGTGTGGCAAGAATAGCTGTAGTTTTGTCTGTAATGACTGCTTCTATGCACTTTGGGTCAATGTTAAGCGTTTCACGATCAATATCTGCGAAAATAGGAACGCAATTTTCCCAGACGATTGATGAGGTTGTAGCAACATAGGAAAAAGGAGTTGTAATAACCTCTCCCTTTAGTTCAAGTGCCTTGATAGCTATTTGTATTGCTATAGTCCCATTATTGAGAAAAAGTAAATGATCCAAATTAAGGTAATCCTTTAGCTTTAATTCAAGTTCATTTACCAGTGGACCATGATTGGTAAGCCACTCTCTCTGCCATATTCCTTCCAGGTACGCATGATACTCGTTAATATCAGGTATGAACGGCTTAGTTACATTAATCATAAAAATTAAATTAAAGAAAAATCTAAAGAAGGCCTTATCGCTCCCTCCCACTTACCAAACCAATTTACATTTCGTTGACCTTCGGTTACTTCAAACGTCAATAAGTCACCAAACTGATAAATAACAGAACTTGTATCTTTTACGAACATCAAGTTTATAGAGTAAATGTCGTCATTTAACAAATTACCTGGTATTCGCAATATTCCAGTGTGGTGCCCGGCCGCCAATGGCAACGATTGGGTAATTACATTAAAAATACAGATACCTGTTGCCGAATTTAAGTGAAGGCTGAGATTAATGTTCATCTGTTTCAACACCATGAAATCGATCCTTACTACTATATCAGATTCGATCGTAATGTTATTTGACTCATTCGCAACCTTCAGTTCTGCTGCAAGCAATCTAACTATACTATTACCTGGCGCATCCTCATTATTATCCCAGCTAACTGCAACTCTGTTTTTCACCTCGCGGCTCAGGTAATTGTTAATTACCTTGTCTGTCCTTCCTATTTCAACAGCAGTTCCCGCCTTTAAGTACAGAGCTGTTTTGCATAGCGTTTGTACCGCCTGCATATTATGGCTCACGAAGATAATAGTACGGCCGTGGCCGGCAACATCACTCATTTTGCCCAGACATTTTTTCTGAAATTCAGCATCTCCGACAGCCAATACTTCATCCACGATAAGAATTTCCGGCTCCAGGTGTGCCGCAACGCCAAACGCCAATCGCACATACATACCAGATGAGTATCTCTTTACCGGCGTATCAATATATAGCTGCACACCAGCAAACTCAACAATTTCGTCAAATTTTGAGGCGATCTCTTTCTTTGTCATTCCTAATATAGCACCATTCAGAAAGATATTATCGCGCCCTGTTAGCTCGGGATTAAACCCCGTACCAACCTCCAGCAACGATGCAATTCGACCTTTTATTTTAATAGTACCTGTAGAAGGTGACGTAACCCGTGATAGCAGTTTTAATAAGGTAGACTTACCCGCGCCATTACGTCCTATTATTCCTAATGTGTCTCCCTGATGTACATCAAACGAGATATCTCTTACAGCCCACGCATAGTCACTATCGGCCTTTTTTGTTCTGTCATTCTCTACCCCTATTTTTAAATAAGGGTCTTCCTTTCCACGAGTTAAAGCCCACCATCTTTTTAGATCATGGCTAAGGGTGCCGGTGCCTACCTGCCCAAGCCGGTACTGCTTTCCAACGTTCTCTACTCTTATTGCTAAATCTTTACTCATGTATATTATCTCCTAAACGGTATCTATGAATTTTTTCTCGATCTTATTGAACGATGCAATACCAACAAATAACAGAATTACAGTGAATCCTACGCTATAACCTATCCATTTCCATTCAACAAGACCACTACCCAGAAACCCCGACTTAAAGCCTTCAAATAATGATGTAAGCGGATTCAATAGGAAAATGATTCTTTTCTTTCCATGCACACCTGACAACGGGATAATAACCGGCGTAGCATACATCACCAACTGTACTCCAAATGAAACAAGAAACATCAGGTCTCTATACTTGGTTGTTAATGACGATATGAGAATGCCGAATGAAAACCCCATAACAACTATTGCAAATAAAAACAATGGCGCAAGCAACATGTAAATATTGGGAGCTATACTCTTTTCAATGAACACATAATAGAGCCATATGACCAGAAACAGGGAAAACTGAATTAGGAATTTTACAAATCCGGAAATCGACTTGGAAATAGGTAAGACTACCCTGGGAAAATATACCTTGCCAAAAACGCTGGCGTTGTCAATGAATGTCTTCGATGTGATATTAAGTGTTTCCGAAAAATAATTCCACAAGGTGATGCCCAGCATATAAAACAAGATAGGTGGTACAGCACCGGTCTTGATACCTGCAATGTTTGTAAAAACAAGCAGGTACATTAGGGTAGTGAGTAATGGTTGTATTACAAACCATAGCGGACCAAGTATAGTTTGCTTATAAACTGTTACAATATCACGCTTTACAAATAATGTCATCAAATCGCGATATTTCCAGATTTCGCCGAAGTTAAAGTTCAACCGCTTCTTTTGTTGACCGATGACACTATCCCATTCTATATTTTCATTACTTAAGCTATTCTCATTCATACTTTTATTTGAAGCCTATTATTTTGATCGCTTTTTCTTATTGTTATTGTCACTAATGTAGTAACCACTACCATAGGTAGCGCCATAGCCATAACCATAACCATAGCCTCCGCCATACCCATAATTTTCTTCATATCCATAGCCATAAGCGAAACCTCTGTTGGCTATCACGTCATTAACTACAAAGCCCATTTTTGGCATTTTACCTGACTCAAATAGTTCATTTGCGATGCCTAATTGCCCCTTGTTTGTGTGGCCCTGGCGTACTATGTACAAAGCCATATCAGCATACTGATACAATAACTGAGCATCAGTAACCAAGCCGACTGGAGAAGTATCTATTATAATGTAGTCAAATTCTCGCTTTAGCCTATCAAACAGGTCTCGGGTTTCCTTTAATAGAACTAATTCAGCAGGATTCGGTGGGATAGGGCCGGAAGGGAGAATATATAAGTTATCATCAATTCCTGACTTAACAATCATATCCTCATAACTTATTTTATTAATAATATAGTTTGAAAACCCCTTGTTATTATCTATGCCAAGCATTCTGGATATTCTGGGCTTACGAAGGTCGAACTCAAGCAGCACAACCTTTTTACCAGACATCGCAAAGGTGATCGCCAGATTCATTGCAATAAATGATTTACCCTCATTACTCATGCTCGATGTCACAATGAGTGTCTTTTGTTCCTGATTTGTAAGCATGAACTGTAAATTTGTTCTTAGTGCTCTGAACTGCTCGGATATAAGGGTTCTGCTGTTCTTCTCTACAGCTATACTTTCTTTGGTTACATTGTTACCTATTTCGCCTATAATAGGGATTGATGATAACCTTGTAACATCTCCTTTACTAATAATTTTTACATTAAGACCTCTTCTTATCAAAATAAAAGCAAACGGCAATAATAAACCTATTATCAGGGAAGTAGTAAGTGTCTTTGACCGGTTAGGAGATACAGGAAAGCCTTCAGAAATAGCTGGGTCTATTACAAGCGCATCTGCAACTGTGGACGACTTTTCAATTGCAGTTTCTTCTCTTTTCTTTAATAAAAATACATATAGATCTTGTTTAGTTTGCTGCATTCTTGCATAGTCCAGATACAGTCTTTCTACATTGGGCACTGATCTTACTTTTTCATTTATTGATCTTATCTCCTCTTTTAGTGCATTTACTTTTATTTGGCTTTCCCTCTTGGTAGATGCTAATGCCTGAACAATATTTTGCTTAAGCTGGTGTTTTTGCATCAGCATATTCTTTATAACAGGGTTATCCGGCGTCTTTACTATCAGTGATGTTTCGATTTCCATTTGAAGGGTATTGAAACTTGTCATCAATGACGCAAGACCCTGATTATCCAATAATGAAGCCGGCAATATGATAGATTTATCATTTTCACTTTTTTGAAGATAGTCACTAACGCTAGTGAGCATTTCAAGTTGTACTTCTTCATCTTCTAGTTTCTGCAAAGCAGTTGTATTAGCGCCAACCAAGTTTAGAGATTGACTACCTACATCCGCAGCAATACCATTTTTCTGTTTAAAGTCAACAATATCAGTCTCAACACCTGTCAATTCTGCACCGACAACCCCCAAACGATTGTCAATAAATTCCATAGTACGATTGGCTATCAAAGTTCTGCCATTTATATTACGTTGTTTATACAATCGCATCAAAGTGTTAATCACATCAATAGCTCTGTCGGGTATAGCGTCAAACATAGAGAGAAATAAGCAACTTGTACCTTTACTTGGTGCAGTAATGCTTACCGAATTCATGAATGATTTGGCAGCAGTTAATATTGGTACTACCTGTATTGTGTATTGGAGCTTACTTTTTGCGAAATTGGGTGTTTTATTAACTACAAGGTTGTTGCCTCCTGCTTTGATGGTATCGCCCCACTTTGCCTTCGTGAAGTGTTTATTATTAAATGTGATAGTATAAAATGCCTCATCGATTATATTAATATAGCAGCCGAAATTTGACTGTATAGTATCTACAATGGTAATTTCAAAAGGCTTGTTAGAATAAACGACTGTATTCTTAAACCTACCGGCAATAGAATAATTATAATTTAAGTTCAATGACCTTACCACTTCTGTCATGAGCGTTCTGCTCTTCAGAATCTGAATCTCATTCTCAACATTTATTTTATTATTATTTATTTTAAGTGCAGCTAATATGTCTTCAGTGCCGTTGGAACCACCTTTTTTAGAGTCATTGATCATTAGCTCGGCCACCGATTTGTAAATAGGTGTAGCGTATCTCAAATTAATATTTCCCACGATCAAGGAAACAACAACACTGGCCAGAAGCCATGGCCATATAGTTAATATAGTTGATACAAACCATTTTATATTGAAAATACTGTCTTCTGATTTTTTTCTAATATCAGTAGCACTAGTTCTATTTTCTTCCATGTAAAATTTACTTTATTTTAAACTCCTCAACGACAAAATAAGAGTAGAAACCGATATTATTCCCCCTATTATACCAATAGCTCTTGTAAGTCGGTTATCACTTGTTTGGATTCTGTATTTTGTTGGTTCTACGTAGATGATGTCTCTTTGTCTAAGGTAAAAATAGGGAGACCTGAACATGTCAGTATTAAGTGTGTTGAACCTAACCAACTCTTTTTTGTCACCCACGGTTCTGATAAGCAATAGATTATTCCGCTTGGCCGTAAGTGGAACATCACCGGCAGAAGCGAGGGCTTCTAAAATATTGACTTTTTCATTAGGAAATGAAATTGGCCCATGCAATGTTATCTCCCCTAAGAAATATATGTCAAAATTGGCTATTCGTACGTTTACAACGGGCTCTTTATAATATTCTTTAGCTTTTTCTTTGATCAATTCACGGGCCTCAGATGTCGTTAATCCACCTACCTTAACAAATCCTATCAAAGAGATCTCAATATTCCCATTTTTATCAACTAGAAAGCCACTCAATGGGTCAAATATGCCCTTAGTAGGCTGTATAGGGGTACTTGACTCACTTTGCTGAATCGTTTGAACAGTTATTGCAAGCAGATCATTGGGTAGAATAACCGGATTAACAAATTTAGTTACACTGTCAATGATATAAGGGTGATTAGAAGCGATAGTATCCGGAACGTCCTGGAAATATAAAGTCTTTTTAGATGTAACACATGAGCTAAAGCCAGTTAATATAGCAGTTAACAGTATAATAATGCCAAAAAGGTGTTGCAGGTATGGTCTTAACATCACGTACAATTTATACAAAAATAGTTTAAATTAAAATTGTTGTAACAAAACTTACAGGATAAATTATAACCGCGCAGTTACCATATGATTCTCAAGGCATCCTTTCACATCATAGATCACACCACTGTTTTTCACATAAGTACGCCAGTCAGTTTTCAAAAACTCATCATGAGCTACGGCAAGAATTAATGAATCATACTGTGCCCCTACCGGCAATTCGGTAACGGTATCTATTCCATATTCATGTGCTACATCTGCAGGTTTTGCCCATGGATCATAAATTGTGACATTTACATTATAGGATCTTAATTCACTTACGATGTCCACCACCTTTGTGTTACGCACATCGGGGCAATTTTCTTTGAAGGTGATGCCCAGAAGTAAAACATTTGCGCCTTTAATTGTAATGTCTTTGTTGATCATCTGTTTCACAAATTCATTAGCAATATAAGATCCCATGCTATCATTGAGCCTTCTGCCGGCAAGAATGATTTCAGGGTGATAGCCAATTTCCTGTGCCTTTTGGGCCAGATAATATGGGTCTATTCCAATACAATGACCGCCAACGAGACCTGGCTTAAACGGCATAAAGTTCCATTTCGTAGCAGATGCTTTCAATACATCAGATGTATTGATACCCAGCTTATTAAATATTTTTGCCAGTTCGTTTACGAATGCAATATTGATGTCTCTCTGAGAGTTCTCAATTACTTTGGCTGCCTCAGCCACCTTAATACTTGTTGCCTTAAATGTACCGGCAGTTATTATTGAACCATACAATGCATCAACAACATCGGCAGCCTCAGGTGTCGATCCTGAAGTAACTTTCTTAATGTTGGCTACTGTATGCAACTTATCTCCCGGGTTGATACGCTCGGGAGAATAACCACAATAAAAATCTATATTGAACTTTAAGCCGGAGATCTTCTCCAGCACTGGTACACATTCATCTTCTGTTACACCAGGGTAAACTGTTGACTCATAAATGACATAATCACCCTTTTTTAAGACCTTTCCCACCGTTTCACTTGCTTTGTATAATGGAGTAAGGTCAGGACGGTTGTTTTTGTCAACAGGTGTAGGTACAGTTACAATATACACGTTACAGTCACGAATATCCTCGATGTTATATGAACAATAAAGCCCTTTCGAACCAATAGAAGGAACTGCACCAACAGTAACCTGCTTTAAAAGTGGCTCATCTATCTCAAGCGTTATGTCTTCAAAATCATGCAATTCTCCAACTCTTTTTTTATTTATATCAAAGCCTACTACAGGATAGTATTTACTAAACTCTACTGCAAGCGGCAAGCCTACATAACCCAGGCCAATAACAGAAATATTAAATTGGGAATCTTTCATTAAATAATATTTATAATAAATAAGGCAGATTATACTATAATCTACATGTTTGAATTTCAGCAAAAATATACTTTCCCCGCTGCATTATCAAAAGGTACTTACAAACATAATTTAGAATTCAAAAAGGGATAATTTACAAGAGTATTATATACACCGCTTTTTAATATAGCAGACATTGCCACAGCGTGGCGCTCATGGTGCATATCAGATCCGCAGTAATCATATAAGCCTTTATCAAGTAAACGCCTTGCTGTGTTCATTACATTACCTCCATAATAGCCTGCAAGGGACAACAAATTAAGTTGTAGCAGGCAACCGCGATCCTTGAATTCCAGGAATCTATCAAAATTATTATGCAAGGAAGTATATCGTTCGGGGTGGGCTAAGATTGGCCGATAGCCACTTGCCTGCATATTAAATAAAACATTATTTAGCATGGGAGGCTCATACATCATTGAAAACTCCAC
Organism: Flavipsychrobacter stenotrophus; assembly: GCA_947371715.1. Taxonomy (GTDB): domain Bacteria; phylum Bacteroidota; class Bacteroidia; order Chitinophagales; family Chitinophagaceae; genus Flavipsychrobacter; species Flavipsychrobacter stenotropha_C. The sequence goes on along the minus strand of CANBQQ010000005.1, from coordinate 4,882 downwards.
CAGCACTTCATTTTTATAAACAGTGAGTAATGGCTCTTTGCCTACTAGGCTCGCAAAATATTCATCTATATAATATTCAGCTGCTGCATTGATATTTAGTTTAATATCATTATCTAATGCAAGTTGCCTGAGCGTGTCTAGTCCACCGAGAATAGTATCACGTGTATTAGGATAAAAATCGATCATAATATGTGGAGTAGTAATTACATGGCTGTAACCCATACGTTCCATAGATCTAAGCAGGAGTATGCTGTCCTCCTTTGTTTTTGCACCGTCATCAATGCCCGGAACAAAATGAGAATGCATATCTGCACCTAAAAATGAAAAACTCGCATTCTCGGGAATGGGTAACTCATTATACTTTTCTTTATCACTCTTCTCTCTCTTAAAAAACCTCGAAAACATATATTGCAAGATAACCACATTTTTTTATCGCAGGTAACTTTCAGGAGAGATTATTGATAAATTCCGCCATTTCACCCGGTTCTAAAACATGATCGATCACCATAGAAATAGATGCACCATATGGCATTGTTGGCATTTCGGCACTTTCGGGCGCTTGTATGGCTATCAAAGCATTTTGAGATTTGGCTATTTTCATACCGGCAACACCATCTGTATTGGCGCCTGAAAGCAAAAGGCAGGCTAAAGTATCCCTGTATGCATAAGCAGCGGTTTCTATTGTAGTGTCAATACTTGGCCTGCTGAAATTAATTTTTTCAGAAGCATCCAGCGAAAAGGTGTGATCGGTTTCAATAAGAAGGTGGTAGTCTGCCGGTGCCAGATATATTACTCCCGGCAATATCTCCTCCTTCTCATCAGCCTCTTTCACAAGCAAAACGGTTTTGGGCGCAAGAACCTCAGTTAAAAGGTCTTCGCGGGTATTTTTGCGATGCAGCACTACTACAATTGCGAATTTTATTGCCTGCCGCAAATGGGGAAGTGCACCAACAAGTACCCTGAGACTTCCTGCCGAGCCACCGATAACTAACAATTTAATTTCCCTTTCTAAATTGTCTTGCGCCATATCTTTTCACCCGACTTTAATAGCTTGAATTCTTTAATTACAGTAGAAAATTTCAGCGTTTCTTTTGTTCCTAATGCCAGAAAACCAAAGGTATCGAGACTATCATTAAATAGTTTAAATACCCTGTCCTGCAGTACTTTATCGAAATAGATAAGCACATTCCTGCACACTATTAGTTGAAATTCATTGAAGGTCTGATCAGAAACAAGGTTGTGCGTAGAAAATATTACCCGTTTACCAAACTCTTCATTGAATTTAGCATGACCGTATTTTGCAGCATAGTAAGTAGAAAAATCCTTCTGCCCGCCCGAAGCGATATAGTTTTCGGTGTATTGCTTCATTTTTACCAATGGAAATATTCCCTTCCGTGCGGTCTCTAATACAGATGGATTAATATCAGTTGCATAAATAAGCGACTTATGCAGCAGGTTAGCCTCATGTAGCATAATAGCCATTGAGTATACTTCCTCACCCGTGGATGCACCTGCATGCCATATCCTGATGAAGTGATGTGTAGACAAATGTGGCAATACATCTTCACGTAGTGTTTTATAAAACGAAGGGTCACGAAACATCTCAGTAACGTTTACAGTGATCTCTTCTATTACCCGTTTCAGATAGTCTGTATCTGTGCGTATCCTGTACCTCAACTCTGCTACACTGAGGTATTTGTCCATTGCATATAGTCGTTCAAACCTGCGACGAAGTGAAGCCCTTGAATAATCGAAAAAATCATACCCGTAGATATCGTGCAGATCTGTGATCAACACTTCTAATTCATCATCACTGATATGAACTCCGAGCATGATTACTGAAGATAGGTTTTTAGCAACGCAAGTAATTTGTCTATGTCTATTGGTTTCGCCAGGTAATCATCGGCTCCGGCAGCAAGGCATTTTTCCTTGTCACCGGTCATTGCCTGTGCGGTTACAGCAACAATAGGTATCTTTTCTTTTTGCGGTATTTCTTTAATGTGGGGTATTAATGAATAGCCATCCATCTCAGGCATCATCATATCCATGAGCACTATCCCGATATCTGCACTATTCTTTAGCAATAATAATGCTTCGGCAGGAGATGTAGCCGCCTCATACTTGTACCCACGTGATCTTAACACAGCTGAAAGCGCAAAGACGTTTCTGGTATCGTCGTCTATGATCAATACTTTCTTCATTTTCACAAATTTTATGTCCTCAATTGGTATTTTCTGCCTGGTGAATAGGTAAAATAATGATGAACTCAGCTCCCTCATTTTCCCTGCTCCTGGCAGATATGATACCATTATGCTTGTCAATGATCTTCTTGGCGATTGCCAAACCGATTCCGGTACCTTCATATTTTCCTATCGGATTCAACCTCTGGAAAATGGTAAAGATCTTTTCAAGATATAATTCATTAAAACCTATGCCATTATCTTTCACAGAAATGCGGCAGTAAGCCCCGTCGCGGTCAGGCATGCTATCCAGGTGCATTTCTTTAACAATATCGTAGGTCACATTAATTTGGGTAGGTACATCGTCTGTTGAAAATTTTAACGCATTACTGATCAGATTCTGAAACACTTGTCTTATCTGACCGGGAATAACGTCTATCACAGGCAGCTCATTCACAATAATTGTGGCGTTTTTTTCCCCAATCATTATTTCAAGGTCAGTAAGAATACTCTTCACAACGTCATTAAGATCAGTCGCAACAAACAAACTATTTACTGATAGCCGAGAAAATACCAAAAGGTCATTGATGAGCCGGGCCATCCGGTCAGATGATGCTATGATCTTATCAAAATATTCAATGATCTCATGAGGCAATACCTCTTTATACCGCTCCCTTACAATAGAGCTGAATACCTGTATTTTCCTTAATGGCTCTTTGAGGTCGTGAGACGCTACTGATGCAAATTGTTGAAGGTCTGCATTGCTGATTTCCAGCGCGTTATTTATATCACGCAGTTCGCGGGTACGCTCCTGCACTTTTCTTTCAAGGGTTTCATTTGCCTCCTTCTGCTCATGAATGTCGGTAAATGTCCCTACCCATTTGGTTACTTCTTTATTCTGTTTCACTGGCATTACCCTCAGAAGGTGGTACCTGATCTCCTTACTATCCTGCCTTACAAGACATACTTCAAGCGAAAAAGGTTCACCTGATCTTATTACCACCTCCCAATACTCACTAAGTGGTGGCAAGTTGTACACTGCCGGAAAAGTGTTTTTGTTGTCCGAATATTCGTACCAACCTTCATTCACATATTCTATAACTCCATCAGCATTTGCGGTAAATGCTATTTGTGGAATACACTCCATTACAGATTGTAGCTCCTGCACTCTCTTATACTGCTCATGTTGGGCATTTCTCCTTACTTCTACTTCCAGCTTCAGGGCGATCTGTGTTTCATGCAGCTCACGCGTCTGCTCATAAAGCCGGCAAAACGTCCTCACTTTGAGCATCAAAATATCCGGATCGAATGGCTTGGTAACATAGTCTATCCCTCCCGATGCATATCCCTTGGCAATGAAATTTTTCTCTGTATTTACCGCCGATAGAAATATGATGGGAGTATTGCGGGCCTTGCTATAGCCCATCATAGCTTCGGCTACTTCAAAGCCATCCATATCCGGCATCTGTACATCCAGAATTACCAGTGCGTATACAGTTCTTAATATTTTTTTCAATGCTTCCTCTCCCGACAATGCCGTATCTACCTCAAAGCCATTGGTCTCCAACAGTATCTTGAGTGAAAAAATATTCTCAGGCTTATCGTCTACTATTAATATCATTATAAAGGCATTGTTCCTTATGAGGATAATTCTATTTTTTACTCTCGTACAGCCATACTCGAAGCAGGGATAACAGTTGATCTATATCTACAGGCTTTGAGATATAATCTGATGCGCCTGCCGCTATGCATTTATTCCTGTCGCCGGTCATAGCCTTAGCTGTTACCGCAAGTATAGGCAGATTGCGAAAGGCCGGCATTTGTCTTATTTTCCTTATCGACTCGTAGCCGTCCATCTCAGGCATCATCATGTCCATCAGTACAATATCTACATCCGGGTGATGACCTAGTTGTTGCACCGCGTCCTTTCCATCTATTGCGGATATTACTTTCATGTTATTGTGCTCCAAAGACTTTGTAAGCGAGAATATATTTCTAACATCATCGTCAGCGATCAGCACCTTCTTCCCTTTCAGTACGTCCTCTAGGGCTCCAAGCTTTTTAAATCCATCGCCTGGTTTCGGAGCTTTCTCACTGCCCTCTACAAGGTGCAGAAATAAACCAACCTCGTCGAGTATGCGTTGGTAAGAATGGGCTGTTTTTAATACTATCGAATCAGCATATTGTTTGATCCTGCTCTCTTCTACTCTGGATAGGTTCTTGCCCGTAAAAACTATTATCGGCAACTTCTCAAATCCGGGCATTTGCTTTACTGTTTCCAGTGTTTCATATGCATGCTGATCTGGCACACCCATGTCCATTATTACACAATCTATCTCCTTGCGCTGCAAAGAGGTCATGCTATCCTTTATGCTACTACTGATTTGAGAATTGATGTTAAACGATGACAAATAGTATTCCAGGGCCTGCGCATGGCGGGTGTTCTCCTCTACTATCAGCACTTTTCGGGGTTCGCGAGTAAGCGCGTCTTTCAGACTTGTGAACATCTCCTGCATCTGCTCTACAGCCATGGGCTTACTTATGAAATCCACCGCTCCGCTGAGCAAGCTTTCTTTGCGCGCATCTGTAGAAGACATCATATGCACAGGTATATGCCTTGTCTTGGGGTCTCGCTTTAGTTCATCCATTATCTGCCATCCATTCTTCAGCGGCAGCATAATGTCCAGTAAAATTGCTACCGG
>CANBQQ010000004.1 GCA_947371715.1 Flavipsychrobacter stenotrophus | reverse complement strand
GAGCAGGTATATGCCTTTAGGTACATAGGGTGCCTGCAGCTGCGTGGTATTTTTCCATTGGCCCGATTGTACAGTGGTTTCAGCAACGTTTTTACCCGTAATATCGAGCAAGGTTACCTGCATCTTTGTTCCCGCTTCGGCATACCATAATATGTTCAGCAAGCCATCGGTTGTAGGATTAGGGTAAATGTCTGACACGCTGTTAGGTGCTGTCCATTCTACAGTTCTTACCGGTAGGATCATATTATTGCCATCATCAAACGTGGCCGTCAACCTATAGTGTACCAGGTCTCCTGCTTTTAGATCGCCAATGATATCTGTATAGCTATAGTATTGTGCGTAGTGATGAAGAGAAGGCAACGTTCTGATGGTTACAAAACCGCGGTCATTGATCTCCCGCTCCAAAGTATACTGACTAGCCACACCGTCTATGTATGATGTCCAGTCGACCAGTACAGCATCCTGACGGATCATGTGCGCATCCAGGTTCACAATGTCGTTTACCGAATCAAGAGGGGAGAGTTTACGTACGGGAGAATAATAGATGGTGTTGTTGCCCGTCATCGTCCAACGCAGCCTGTAGTAAATATTGGATGAAGACAACATGCCAATATCATCGGCCTTTCTGTAGATGCCCGGATTGTTGTGTAATGATGTAAGCTCGGCCACATCGTTAAAATTATACCCGTCAATAGATCGTTCAATGGTGTATTTAACGACAGCCGTATCTATAGGTGATGTCCAGTAACACTGTGCTACAATTCCCGACCTGTAGGCTGTAAAGTTGAGGTAGTCGACACCGGTAGGGAAGTTGTTAGTAGGCCCGCCATCGTTCAGCCACATCTCTGAAAGAGATCTTGTTTTGAACTGAGCGTAGTATCCTTTGTCGTAAGGTATCCATTGGATCGATCTGTATGGGAGGTAGCTGAAAGTACCGGCGGTATCATCTGCGAGAGTGTTATTCTCATTGCCCGGGTGGCTATTACTGTTGAACCGGGTAACCCCCAGCATATATGCATCCTTTGGCTTAGGGCATGATGGACAAGACGTATCTGCGAGCACATTAACAAATTCACTATCGAGCAGGTATAGCCGAACGCCGATACTATCGGTAAGTTCTTGCGCCGATGTTATTGTATAGCTGCGTGGCATTACATACTGCGTGGCGGTAGGGTTAGTGATGTTGGTTTGTGCATACAAGTTTATATTGGTAGTGCCTGGCGACTGTCCCTGCGGATTTACGGCTGCCAGCAGCTGGTTATTTTGCAGATAGTCCGTCCAATTGCTGCCGCTGAGATCATGGCTTACCAATGTTGTGTTTTCAGCCGGGAATATCTGGTTGACAAGGTCAAAGACATGCACGTCATCTATTGCAAAGCCTTCAAAGGTGGCGCCGGGGTCGGACTGCAATGCGAAACGGAAATTGATAACGGTGCCTGCGCCTACCGGCTTAGGAATAGGTATAGACGCTACGTGCCAGCGGGTAAAGCCATTGCTTGTCCATGCACTGAAGGTAGAATCGTACCAGTTGGTGCCACGGTTGGCACTGCCCAGTTTCAGCCATGTTACACCATTGTAGGTGTATTCTATATAAGCTTTATCGCAAAGCACATTACCGCAGTTTTCAATGTCGAGCGCGGCACTAAAGCTGAGCGTAGGCGCATTAAGGCCGCTGATATCGAAACACGGTGAGTAGAGATATGACTGTTCCAGGTTGTTGTACCTGCCCGCCAGTTTTGTCTTCCAGGCTTTTGTGCCGCTTGCAGCCCTGTTGATATTGGTAGATGCAGGTGTGCCAAATTGCCATGAATTATTGATGCCATCAGCATAATAACCACCATCACCTCCCTCAAAATTTTCGAGATATGGATAGGTAGTAATAATAGGATTGTTGCGGTATTTATAATTCAGTAAGCTGTCATTGGGGAGGTACGTGTCGCCCGCAACACTCAGCCATATATCTGCACTATGGCTGGTGCCCGCAGGCATATTCAACAGTTGGGGGAATGTGTATTGTACTGTGTTTTTGGCGGTAATAGAATCGAGTATGCCGCTGAATATAGTACCACCATCGGCTCTGTAAAACAGCTGCACATTATACAGTGTGTAATTGACTCCATTGTGCACTTCCACGGTTAGTGGTTGTGCCGCAGAAAGCCCGCAGTTGGTAGGCAGCGGACTCACCACGCTCAGTACCTCTGCATCATTGGCAACGGTGTATATCCTTACATTATCAATGGTAATGCCATTGCCAAAGTTGGCCGCAGCGATCAGAGATGTGTCGTTCTGTCCGAATGAAACCTGCAGGCTGCTTGAAAAGTTGAGGTGCTCATTCCTGGCCGCATCAGTTAAAGACAATGAAACAGCTTTCTTAGGGAAACCGGGATAAGCATTCAGATCGTAAGTGAACAGCGGCGTCCACGATGCTGCGTCATTGGCCCGTGAGTTGACCACATTGCCGGCAGCTACTTTTGGCGTGCCATGTAATACATAGTCAAAGTCCAGTCGTACCTCAGTAGTGCCGGTATCGTAATTGGAAAGATTGAAAGTGCCGGTGAACAGGTTGTTGCTGCCGGAAGACACGCTACGGTCGTCATCGAGACTTATAGATCGAACCCCGCCAATAGTAACGTCTTCATTGACAAAAGATCTTATTCTGCCTGCAGTGTCTCCTGTTGCAAAATCCCAATGCCCATTTGGTGCTACGCCAAAGGAATCGCGGCCGGTGATATTCATCTTATCCATTGTTTCAAAATCATCGAGGAAGGGTAGGGAGATAGTATCGTTGGGTAAGTTACTTACCGTGAATCGTAGCGTGTCATTACCAACCTGCGGGTCTGTAAGTGCCAGGTTCTGCACGGCTACAGTAAATTGGTAAGTTCCCGTTGCTGACATGTCGATACCCGTAGCACCGGCAGTAACAGTGCCATTGGCGGGTATTGGAGGCGTAGACATAGTATTCCATGGGCCTCCATTCAGGCTATATGATACACTGTAATTATTTGCTATTGTATTATCCAGATTTCTGAGCTGTACGGTTACACTCTCGCTACTGCCGGGCTGTGTAGAAGTATGCATACGGCCACTTACAGGGCTTATTGCTTTTTCTATCATCAGGTCGCCGTTAGAAACAGGGTCCGTACAAGGGCCATTGTTTGCAATGGTGATCAGCGCCTTGCTGCGGTAGCCGGGAATGCCGTTAATTACAGGCTTTACAGCTACATAAGATTTCTCTGTCAATGACATTCCGCTGAATGAATAAGTAGTATCGGTAGCCGTACCTACCTGTTGCATGTACAGTCCTTTCTTGGCAAATACCTGGTAAGATGTTACGCCGGGTACCGGTGACCAATGAATATTGATATAACCCGGACATTGTGTTGCCGCCAGACCAACAACCGGTTGCGTATTGATGGCAAATCTGCCTGAAGTCATTGTCTCAGTAGTGCCGTTTTTAGAAAGCCTGATGAGGCAATTGCCCGAATTGATACCGGCAGGAAAGAAAGAGTAGTAACGCTGTGTTGCAGCGATGGCGCTACTCAAAGTTGTCCAGCTCCCGCCATTGTTGGTAGATAGTTCTGCGGTAAATGTGTGGGTTCTGTCTGCGGTGTTCCAGAAGATGCGAATAGTATCCTGGTTGCCAAGCTGTTCGCCACCCAATGGGTAAGTGAGTACTGTGCCGGCTGCAATAACATCGTATGCAACAACATATCGTTGAGCAGGGAAGGGTACATTATAGCCTTTTACTTTAATGGCAAAAGTACCGGCGGGAGGATTGTCTATTGTTACTTGCTCCACGTTGTTCAGATGGTCTGCTTTTTCAACCGCTACATTGTTCACATTGGCTGGGGTAGGGTCGCAGACAAGTGGCAGGTGGGTTGGTGTGGTGCTGCCGGTTACGCTCAGGTCAAGATCGTTGACTAGCTGAGTGGCAGAGGCAGTGCTGGCGGGCATATCATGCCAGTACAACAGCACCTTTAGTTGTGCGGTATTAGCAGGTACAGATATGTTCACGGTTTGTGAATCGCCATTGTTTACAGTATCTATATAGAACCTGTTATTGTCCATTATCAGCAAAGAGCGCGATACATCTACAGCACCAAAACCATAGCTGTAGTCAGGGCCGGGGTTGCCCAGGTCCATAGTGCCGCTAAGTAAAAGTGTTTTCAACAGATCGGCACGTGGGCCAATACCGCTGTGTGTATGCTTGTACCGCTGAGTGAGCACAGCAAGTGCGCCTGTAGCCTGTGGGGCAGCCATGCTTGTGCCGGCTGCCCATATATAGTCGTCAACACCCACCGTGGAGTAGGCACCTAGGCCCACTGCTATTGTCTCTGGCTTCATGCGGCCATCTTTAGTTGGTCCTCTCGACTCATCTGGCGACTGGCCGAGCAGGTCGGTCATGCTACCCACGACCATGGCGTTCTTTGATGGTTGGTAACCGCCACCTACAGTGGCAAAGCCGGTAGGGTAGGGCGAGCAAGACATCCATCCGTCATTACCCGATGCAAAGACATGCAATACCTCGGGGTACTGAATAGAAATAGTATCCAGGAAGCGGGAGTAGCCATCGTAGGTGCCGGAGTAATCGCAGTCGCCGAGGAGCACACCATAAGAATTGTTAGTAAGCGTCATGTTGTAGTCGTGCAGCATGGGGCCGGTGGCGGGTATTACCTGATCGTATAAATAGTCGAGCAGCAATACATGTGGTGCCATGCCCTCTGCCATTGGGTCTACAGTTCCCGCACCGCCTATTATGCCATTTACATGCGATCCGTGTGAGCGCATACGACCGGGATTGAAGTTGGTGATCCTTTCCTTTATGTCGGCATGGTATATGCCCGATGCATCATCGCCCACACCTACTGTTACGCTGTCTCCCATCAATCCATAACCGCCAAGAGAAGTTGGTGAGATTGATATATTACCCTTAATCGCCGGTCTGCTTTGCAGGTCATAGGGAACCATGTCTGTTACCGGGCTTATATTTTGCACGCCATACCAGGTTGCTAGTCCATGTATTTTATCGGCAGCAATAACCAGTTTATATGCGCCATACAGTTCCATGGTGCTTGCATTGATCTGTGCACCCATGGCCGCCGTAAATTGCTTTATGGCTGCTTTACTTACGCCTGGGTAAAAGGTCACCAATATTTCAAGTTTACCTTTTGCCTCGCTCACTTTTTTCCATACATATTTGTCAGCCTTCCACCTGGGTTGCATGTCGGTGATGCTATAGGCTGATCTGAGGAGTGCGCCATCGAATGATGATGTTGGCTGAATAAATGCTGAGTAAGTATTATCGGGCAAGTAATCGAGCAGGGTAATGCCTTGTTCTTTCAATACGGTCTTCTGCTGTTGCGTGGGCAGGCTGGTGAAATGAATAAGTGCAAGAACCGGATCTTTTAACGGTGTCGTACGAATGCTGTCTATCCACTTTGTTGCATTGTTTTGCAGAGCAATTGTCTCGTTCCTTAATTGCAGTGTATGCCTGCTGTTTTGAGCAAAAGCAATGTTGAGACACAATATGGCAGTAATTGATAAGGCTACTGTTTTTTGTATAAATCTGAGCATATTGGTATTGATTAATTCCCCGCTGTTGACAGAGCGGGTTAGTTTATCGTCTTTTCTTACATGTAATTTACGCCAAAAATGTGGTTTCAGTTGTTACTGCTACTTAACGGCTAGCAGAATTTATTATTATCTGTTCGGCACTCTTCTCATCTCTCGCCGCAAGTGCACCGCTCTCAAACACCGCTCTCCTCTTACTGGTATGATATTTATGCCATTATAAAAAAGCAATTTTATGAACGCTGCAATCGGAATATACGAAGATCATGATGCCGCCGTTGAGGCTATCTCTAAACTACATGATAAGGGATACCCCGTGGCGCAATTGACCATAATGGGCCTAACTGAAACCGAAGTAATTGATAATGAACTTCGGGTGATGCAGAAGAGCCCGATAAAGGTAGCCGGATTAGGAACAGGTGTTGCTCTGGGAACAACAGTTGGGTTGCTAACTGGAGTGGGTTTGTTTGCTATACCCGGGTTGGGCGTATTGTTTGGCGCAGGTGCTCTGGTAGGTGCTATAGCCGGCTTTGATTTTGGCTTGATAGGCGGTGGTATAGCATCTGTTTTGGCATCTGTTGGTGTTAAAGACGAGATAGCCGAAAAATATGAAACGCTATTAAAAGCCGGTAAATACCTGGTTATCGCCAATGGTTCTAAAGACGAAGTAGAAAATGCCAAAAAGCATTTGCATGAGCATGCTACTCATAGTGAGCTGAATATGTATTGATAGGGTTAGAAATTTATTTCCCCAACTTCATTAATATTGCGGTAAGCGATTAACTATGAATTGGATACAGCACCCCGTTGTTTTAGAGGGCGAAAAAGTAAGATTGGTTCCGTTAGATACGGATCATTTTGATGATCTGTTGCAAATAGGCGGGCAGGAAAAGATATGGGAGCATATCTCCATTAATGGTGCAGATCAGAATATCTTAGTTACTCACTTGCGCAGTGCATTGCTGAAACGGGCAACGGGTGAGCAATATCCATTTACTGTAATTGATAAGGTACAGAATAAGATCATTGGCAGTACACTGTTCCATAATATATTTCCACAGCATCATAAACTGGAAATAGGGTGGACATGGTACGATCCTGCTTACTGGCGTACCGGCTACAATAGGGAATGCAAGTTGTTGTTGCTCACCTATGCTTTTGAAACACTGAAGGCCGTTAGAGTGCAGCTGGTAACCGACGCAACAAATTTTCGCAGCCGTACTGCTATAGAGGGCATCGGTGCCACGTTTGAAGGGGAGCTGCGCAAAGAGCGCATACGTGCCAATGGCGCTTATCGCAATACTGCTATGTACAGTATTATAGATGATGAGTGGCCTAAAGTCAAGAAGACATTGCTGCAGAAACTGGCAGCGTATTAGTTCTGTTATCTTGTCATCAGGAAGTGCACGACGTATACAACCACGTAGATGACTGTGAGTATTCTGATCACCTTCGCAATGATCTTGTTTGTTTGCGCAGCAGAATTGGCTTTAAGGGCCAGTAAATTGTCTTTAGGATATTTATTTGTAGGGTCTATCGCTAATGCCTTTTCATACATTTCCTTTGCCTTCTTTTTGTCGTTCAGGTGCATGTGCAACAGGTAGCCATAGTCGTTGTAGAGATTAGTGTTGTCGGGGTTCAGCGCCAGCGCTTTTTCAAAATACACAGCTGCTTCTTCATGTGCTTCAAATCTATCTGAAAGCAGGTTGGCCAGGTTGTAATAACCGAACGAGTATTCCGGGTCCGCCTTTATAGCATTTTCGAGATGACTCCTTGCCGCATCATAATTATTGTAATGAAAACTCTCCAACAAACCTAAATAATTGTGACAACCTGCATGAGCAGGATTAATAGCAATGGCCTTTTCATAATTAACGCGCGCAGCATCATGGTCTTTTAGCCTGTAATGTAGTAGTAAGGCATACTCGAAATGGGTAAACTCATTTTCCGGTCTTAGTTCTATGGCGCGGATAAAATGTTGTTGAGACAGTTCATATTCATTGAAATGATCGTCGAGCAGGTTGGCCAGGTTGTTATGAGCTATTGCATCGAGTGGGTTGATCTCAATGGCTTTTTCATAGTTGGTTCTGGCACCCTGCTGGTCGTCCAGATTTTCAGATAGTAGTAAGCCCAGGTTGTTATATGCGCCTGAGAAGAGCGGCTCTACTGCGATCGCTTTTTCGTAATAGTATTTCGCCTGTTCGTAATTGTTATAGAAGTTCTTTTCCAGGTTGCCCAGGTTAAAGTAGGGCCAGTGTAGCATGGGGGCTACTTCTATTGCCTTCATATAGCACGTGCGCGCTCCTTCGTGATCTTTAAATTTATCAACCAGCAGTACGGCAAGATCGTTATAAGTGTCACCATTAGTAGGGTTGGCAGCTATTGACCGCTCCAGCGCCTCTTTAGCACCTTCGTAATCGTTATATTGGTCTTCCAGCAGTTCTGCCAGGTTATTATAGGCATAACTGAAGTAGGGGTCTATGTCTGTTGCCAGCTGGTAGTGATGTTTTCCCAGCTCATATTCCTTCATCCGGTCGCTCAGCAGGTTGGCAAAGTGGTAGTGTCCTTCTACATAGAATGGATCTATCTCCAGTGCCTTTTCGTAGTATGCCTTTGCTGCTGGCAGGTCATTAAATTCTACCTCCGCCAATAGTGCCAGGTATTTATACGCCTTCAGGTAGGTAGGGTCCAGAGCTATTGTCTTCTCGTAATAAGTGCGTGCCGCTACATAATCCTTTAGTCTGAAGTCGTGGAGCAGGGCAAGGTTGTACCAGCCGCCGGCCAGGTCGGGTGCTACTTCTGTTACTTTTAGTAAATGTTCTCTTGCACCTTCGAAATCGCCAAAATGATCTTCCAGCAGGAACGATAGATTGCTATGATATTCTGCTTCGTCGCTCTTTAGTTCTATAGCTTGTGCATACATAGCCCTTGCTTGTTCCGGATCTCCAAGGTGGCGGTACAGCAGTACGCCCAGGCTATTATGATAGTCCGGGTCGTCGGGGTTAATGTCAATCGCCATCAGGTAGTGTTGACGGGCTTTTTCGTATTGGCCGGTATGGTTATGCAGCATGTTGGCGTAGAAATAGTGGGTAACACTATCGTACGGGTCAGCATCTATAGCCTTTTCGAAATAGATGGTTGCCTGCTCATAATCGGCATAGCGGTCTTCATAAAGATTGGCCAGATTGTAGTAGCCAAAAGCATCATCAGGATCATGTGCTATTGCCTGTTCGAAGTAGGCTTTGGCAGCATCGTAGTTGTTGAAGTGCCTGTCCATAAGCAGGCCAAGATCGTTATAGGCATGGGTAGGCTTATCAGGACTCTTGCTGAGCCCTATCTCATAATGTTGCTTCGCGAGTTCAAACTCGCCAAAATGTGTTTTAAGCAGATTGGCCAGGTCGAAATGCGCATCTGCATCATCCGGGTTTGTGAGTATCTGTCGTTCATAACCCTCCCTTTCCAATTGGTATTCCCAATCCTGTTTTTCCATACGCTACAGTGCAAAAATATTGCAAGATGGGCAGATTTCAGTCTTTCATCTTGCTATAAGGTTTTTTTTGCCGAGTAATTTGCTGCAAAGGTGCGTTGCTGTTGGTTTGATATGGTTTTGATATTAGCTATTTTACGTGTATTTTTGAAATAGACCTTTTTTATTAATGAACCATCCCGCCGCCACTGATATTCAAACTATTCTAGACAACATTGTTGACGGTTTTCTCATCCTGGATAAAGAGTGGAATATAAAATGGTGCAATAAAGCTTTTGAAAATATTGTTGGGTCATATAGTGTAAAGGTTAATGACGGCAATTTCAGAAAAATTGGGCAGTCCATAGACGGGCTGGATATAATAGGACAAATAAAAGATAGTGCGGAAACAGGTGAGCGCCAGGAAATGGAGGTTTACCTTACGCAGACAAAAATATGGTATTCATTGAATATCTATTGCTCTGCCGATAATGTTGTGATCTGTTTTTATGATATTACCTGCAACAAGGCCCATAACGACGATGTGCTTATTGACGAGCAGAACCTACGCATCTTAATGGATATCATCGATCAGCCGGTGTGGCTGGTAGACCGGGATTGCAATATTCTCCTGTGCAATGAGGCTTTTAAAAGGTGGATAGCATATTTTATTGGCGTGCCATTGGCGAAAGGGGACAATGTGCTGGATATTAAGCTGGGGCCTGACTACTTGAATAAATTCAAGATGTGCTATGAGTTGGCACTTAATGGAAAGACATTTAATACCGTGGAAGACCTGATGGTGAATGGCGAAATGAAATTCTCTACGATCAGTTTCAACCCCGTTTTTGATAAAGACAATAAACTTACAGGCATCAGTTGCCATGCATCAGATATTACAGACCAGCGCAAAAGTCTTACCCGCATTGATGCGCAGACACAGCTGCTGATGGAGATAGCCAACATACAATCGCACAAAGTGCGCGGCCCGGTAACTACTATAATGGGACTGGTAAAGGTGTTTGACTTTGAGGATCCGGCTAATCCGGAAAACATGGAGGTATTACAAGGCATTGCTTCAGTAACCGACTCTCTTGATATGATCGTTCGAGATGTGATCCGCAACATCAATAAGCTAAATAAACACACCAGGAACTGGTAGCAACAAAAAAGCCCCCGTTGTTACGGAGGCATTGCAAGCTATTTGATCATGTTTATTTCCTTCTGCCGAATAATCTCAGCATCATCAGGAACAGATTAATGAAGTCTAAATAAAGGCTGAGTGCACCCATAATTGCCAGCTTCTTAGTGTCGCCGGCAGAGACATCGCCAAATTCAACACCTGCACCTATACGTTTAAGTTTCTGTACATCATACGCTGTTAGGCCCAGGAATACTGCTACACCTACAAAACTGATGATATAATACAGCATTTCACTCTGCATGAACCTGTTGATCATACTTGCGATAATGATACCCACCAGGCCCATAGTAAGGAATGAACCGAATGTTGTCAGGTCCTTTTCTGTGGTATAGCCCATCACTGCCATTACGCCAAACATTACTGATGAAGATGCAAAGCAGGTGATCAATGATGCAGATGTGTAAGTGATAAACAATGTACTCAAGCTCATGCCCATGCAGGCTGCGAAAACCAATAACAGTACACTAAGTGCTGTAGATGAAAGCCTGTTAAAACCATACGACATAATCAGAACAAATGCCAGGGGAGATAATCCTATGATCATACCTAATCCTGTCAACTTTACGCCTTGTCTTGTAGTAGTGTACAGCATGCTCATCAACTCTTCGTTCATTGAAAATGCGAAAGACAAAGCGGTTGATACACCCAGTGCTACGAACATCCATAAGAACACACTGGCCATAAATTTCTTAGATATAGCACCTGCAGGTATCTGCTTGCTTTCTAATACTGTGTAGTTTGAAAACGGTTGAAAATTACTATTGCTCATGTTTTTAATAATGTACTGTAAAATTAAACAAACTGTGGTTGATAAAGAACTACTGAAGTGTTGTTACTACTGCTTTTAACTTAGAATTATACCAAAAGTTAAGGAAGAGTGCCATTACTTTATGAATTGCGACCTTGGCCGTCTGAAACAGGCATCCAGCTCTATAAAAAATGTATTTTTAAGTTTCTCTGTATAGGTTCCTGAGGGTAGGGTTACCTTGCTTGCGCCAAGCGGCAGAGCATAAGTAGGTATAACGGTAAACATCCACTTGCCGGCATACAGGATTGTTTTTGCACTTAATTCCAGCGCCACAGGCTTTATCTTTCCCGGCGTTTCTATAGCATTGGTGATAACTATATTGTCGTTTCTGAGCGTCCTGTTGATGAAGTACTGGTCGTAATAGTGGAGTGTACCCATGTAGAAGCTAAATGCCGGATAAATATTGAGTTTCTTATCAGCCAGTTGAAAACGGTGGTCCAGCGTAGCCTTGATCACAATGTCCTGAGTTGCTCCGTTGTTGATATCAAATGCAAGAGTGGGCTCTATCAGGTCATTCCTGTATTGGCAGTAAACACCTGCATTTTCTGTTATAGCCGAGCGTACTGCAGGACTGTTTTTGTAGTATATGTATTTCTCGGCATGTACGCCGGCCAATATGTTAGTTCCATAAGTATGGTCGTAGCCGGCACTCAGCGTGGTTAGGTCAAAATGGCCTGTCTTTTTGGTGAACGCATATGATTCGGCGGCATCAAAATAAAAGCCCCTTCTATTATAATAGCTGATATATGCTGTGAGGTAGGGTACTCTGCTGCCATCTTTACGGCCCAGGTATACATTATTAGTTACAGAGTTTACACCCAGATCCAGATGGGTGACATCATCCATAGGATCTTCGTTCTCAAAATCCTTGTGCAGGTAGTACAATCCGCTGTTTTGCGCATAACTCATACCTGCGCTCAGCATCATGATAAAAAATCCTATCCAGCATTTTTTCATTCGTACATCCTGTTTTACACAAACAAATATATGGAAGTGCAGGTCATGTTGGTAATTCTTTGAAAAGATTGCTGAATATCGCATTTGCACGCCCCCAACTACCTCTGCCGTTGTTGTGTTTCTCAGCCATGGGCCTTCGTATGTGTCTTCCGGAGTATGGGTATGGTTGTATTGGATAGAAAAGATTATTTTTGTTTTAAAGCAATTGATATGAAAGGGGTGAGTTTTGTAACCAATGATAAGAATGAAAAAATAGCGGTGCAACTAGACCTGAAAATGTTGGGAAAACACCAGGAAGAAATTCAGGATATTCTGGATGTAATTATTGCTGAAAGTAGGGAAGCGGATGAAGATGTTAGCTGGTCATCTGCAAAAAAGGAACTCAAAAAGGCAGGAAAGCTATAATGTACCAGATCATTATAAAGAAGGAGGCTTTAAAAGAGTTGAAGCAGTTGCCAAATGCTTCAGTGCTTGCTATTACCCACTCTATAGACGAACTTTCTGAAAATCCACGTCCCATTTGTTGTAAGAAGTTAAAGGGGGCAAAAGGTGAACTTTGGAGGATCAGGGTTGGCTCTTACAGAATTATCTACATTATTGATGATGTAGTTAGAATTGTCGATGTTCGAAACATAGGTCACAGGAAAGATGTTTACGAATAACTTTTTTCCACTCTGCCGCTATTGTGTCTTCTGACCAACAGCCACCTGGGCGGATCTTTTTGAGTTTACTGTCGCGAGAGTTAGCGCAGCGCTCTCGTGACGACATAGTTTATTGGGTCTCAATGCCTGACACAACCAATACCCGCTCTGCCGCTGTTGTGTCTTCTGACCAACAGCCACCGGGCCGGTTCTCTTTGAGTTTCGCCAACTGGTCTTTGCGAGGAACGAAGCAATCTTACGTTTGGACGTATTCGTTTTGTGGGCACTATTTTCGTTCCTGTCGCGAGAGTTAGCGCAGCGCTCTCGTGACGACATAGTTTAACGGGTCTCTGACCCGGACATCGGGAAGTACTTTTGTAAGCGCCCACAAACCAACCTCCGCTGTAGTGTCCCCGTCCAACACCTATCGCCCCGTTCCTCACTTTATTCTGAACATTCTTTTATTCTGGCCTGACATAGTGAGCTTTCGCCGAACTGCTGATTCAGACAATTTCATCAAACCTCATTGAACCATTGAGCAATTAAGCCATTGAGCAATTTATTTCGTACATTTGCACTCCAACTCTTATTATAAATCTGGCTGCAGATCAATAATATTTATTTCCTGAATTATTTTTTCTGAAAAATGATTGCTGAAATGAATTTATTATTACCTTTGCAGTCCCAAAATAAATTAACAAATGGAAGCAGTAGCTTTTATACACGAGCAACTAACCGGTAAGAAAGAATTTCCTAAATTCAAAGCAGGTGATAACATCACGGTTAACTATAAAATTATAGAAGGAAACAAAGAACGTATCCAGTCTTTCAAAGGCGATGTTCTTAAGCGTCAGGGAACCGGAGCAACTGCTACTTTCACTGTTCGTAAAATATCTGATGGTGTAGGCGTTGAACGTTTATTCCCGATCTTCTCTCCAAATATCGACTCTATCGTACTTAACAAGTCTGGTCGTGTTCGTCGTGCTAAGTTGTTCTATCTTCGTGAGCGTTCAGGTAAATCTGCTCGTATCAAGGAAAAGAAGATGCTGGTTGGTGCAGGTAAGAAAGATAAGAAAGCAGCTAAGTAATCTCTTAATAATATTCCGGGAAAGGGTACGTTATACAACGTACCCTTTTTCTGTTTTTAGTAATTGAAATTATTTTGTTTAAATAAAACAATAATTATTTAAACAAAAATAGCCTAACTTCATATGCCCAATTAAAGAGGGTAATATGAAAACTAACCTCATCATAGGTGCCAGTTCGGGCATAGGTCTTGCACTGGCCAAACAACTGATTGCAAAGGGAGAGAAAGTAATTACTCTGTCCCGCACAGTTCCCGCAATTGACAATATAGAGCATCATTTCTATGATGTAGTATCAACGGACGCCCTTCCCGATCTACAAACATCTATAGATAGCATAGTGTATTGCCCCGGCTCCATTAACCTCAGGCCATTCAGGGCGCTAAAACCTGCCGATTTTTTACAGGAACTACAGCTCAATGTGATGGGGGCTATCAATTGCATTCAGAAATACTATTCCAATCTTTCCGCGTCAGAGAATCCGTCTATACTCATGTTCAGCACAGTGGCTGTGCAAACGGGTATGCCTTTTCATGCATCAATAGCCGTTTCCAAGGGGGCAATCGAGGGACTGACAAGGTCGCTGGCAGCAGAGTTTGCGCCGAAGGTGCGGGTGAACTGCATAGCACCTTCGCTTACCAATACACCACTGGCCGATAAGCTCACCAACACACAGGCAAAGCTGGATGTTGCTGCACTTCGCCATCCGTTAAAGAAGATCGGAGATCCTGAGCAAATAGCAGCTATGGCTGCATTCCTGTTATCTGCCGAAGCCTCATTTATCACCGGTCAGATCATTCACATAGACGGCGGTATGTCTGCCATAAGATTATAGACAAGCTATGGGGCAATTCAATACAACAGATATATTGGCAATGGAGCAGCGCTACAGGGCTGCCTTCATTAATTCATTAGGTGGTTTTAAAAGTGGGGTGCTGGTGGGTACAGTCAACAAAGAGGGTAATACCAACCTGGCTATCTTTAATTCATTGTTCCATTTAGGTGCCAATCCCGCGCTCTGCGGACTCATCATCCGTCCTGATTCAGTGGCAAGGCACACGTATGAAAATATACTGGAAACCGGCTCTTACACCATTAATCACATAAACGAAGACATATACAAGCAGGCGCACCAATCGTCTGCCAGGTATGATCGTGAGGTGTCAGAGTTTGATGCAACAGGGCTTACTCTGCAATATGAGCAAGGGGTAATGGCTCCGTTTGTAAAAGAAAGCCATGTGCAATTTGCATTGGAGTTTGCAGAAAAGCATGAGCTCCAGATCAACGGCACTATATTGGTGATAGGTAAGATCGTTAAGGTAATGCTGCCCGATGAATGTATTGGTGCCGACGGTTTTATTGATATTGAGCGGGCGGGTACTATTACGGTGTCGGGGTTAGACAGTTATCACACCACACAAAGATTATCCAGGCTCAGCTATGCAAAACCCGGCGTAGCTATAACAGAAGTATCTTGAAGCAAGCGGTCAACATAGTATGGTATAAGCGCGATCTGAGATTTACAGATCATGAACCGTTATTTAACGCGGCTAAAACCGGTATTCCTATTTTGTTGATCTATTGCTTTGAACCATCATTAATGGCTTACCCCGATTGTGATGTGCGTCATATGCGATTTGTCTGGCAGTCGCTGCAGGAAATGCAGGAGCGGCTGAACGGTGTGAATGGCCGGCTGTATATTTTCCATAATGAGGCCGTGAATATCTTTGAAGAGTTAGCGGGACAGTTTCACATCAACGGCGTATACTCATCTGTAGAAACGGGTAATGCTGTTTCGTTTAAGCGAGATAAAAATGTTGCATCATTTTTTAAAGTGCATAACATTCCCTGGTATGAATACCAGACATCAGGAGTAATAAGGCGATTGCCCAACAGGGCAACCTGGGCAAAGAGATGGGCAGATAAGATGACATCACAACCAAGTATCGTTGATGAATCTCTGCTCAAATTCGCGGTACTCAATGCTGTAGATTATGAGGTAATGGCCGGCGATGCACTACCGGAAGCAATTACTACTCCTGATAAAAATTTCCAGCCGGGAGGAGAATCATGGGCATGGAAGTACCTTGATACGTTTGTAAAAGACAGGGCCGAGAACTACAGCAGACATATTTCCAAGCCTCAGCTCAGCCGCCGCTCTTGCAGCAGACTATCTCCCTACCTTGCCTGGGGCAATATTTCTATGCGAATGGTATACCAATATACCATGCAGCATCACGACGCCAGCAAGCACAAAAGGGCATTAAGCAATTTTGTATCCCGCCTTTACTGGCACTGCCACTTTATTCAAAAGTTCGAAAGTAACTGTAGCATAGAATTCAACAATATCAACGCATCATCAGCCGCCATAACTAAAGCAAAGAACGAGGACTACATTGCTGCTTGGGAGACCGGGCTTACAGGTTACCCCATAGTTGACGCATGCATGAGGTGTGTTGTGGCCACAGGATTCATTAACTTTAGAATGAGGGCTATGGTCGTTTCCTTTTTTGTATTTAACCTGTGGCAGGATTGGCGCGATGCAGCACATTTCCTGGCCCGCCAGTTTCTCGATTATGAGCCGGGTATTCATTACCCTCAATTGCAAATGCAGGCTGGTACTATAATTCACAATACCATAAGGATGTACAACCCTGTAAAGAATTCACGTGAACATGATACGGAAGGTATCTTTATTAAAAACTGGTTACCTGAGTTAAAAGATGTGCCTGCTGATTTGATTCATGAACCGTGGCTGCTTACACCTATTGAGCAACAGTTGTATCATTGTGTAGTCGGCGTTGACTATCCTGCTCCGATTGTACCACACAATGATAGCCGTAAACATGCAAGTGATATCGTTTATAATAACAGGAAAGCATCAAAAACATTAGCTAAAAAGTAGGGTATGAACATAACGAAAGTGATCACTTTTATTGCCTGCGTAGCAGCCACTTTAGCCGTGGGTGCCGTAGCGGGTATTGCCACTGCACAGAACATTACCAACTGGTATGTATACATCAATAAGCCCTGGTTCAACCCGCCCAATTACCTTTTCGGGCCTGTATGGACAGTACTTTACCTCTTAATGGGCATCTCTTACTACATGATACTGACAACACTGACAACCGCCCCTAAACGTGCACCTGCCGTGATCGTTTTTGGTGTGCAGCTGGCACTCAATTTTGCATGGAGTTTTATCTTCTTTAAGTACCATCAGTTAGGTTGGGCATTAGTAGAGATTATTGCTATGTGGGTAAGCATATTTACCATGATCGTTGTGTTTTCCCGGGTCAATAAGATAGCCGCCATCATGCAGATCCCCTACATTTCCTGGGTGTCGTTTGCATCTATTCTCAATTTTGCCATCTGGAGATTGAACTAATACAAAATGGACATTTATTGCACACTTTTGGCTACAACAACCACTCTCCTCCTTTTGAAGGAGGAGTACCCTGAGTTTCGGCCTTTTCCAGCCGAAACTCAGGGGGAGGTGGTTACAGCGTTTGGTGTATTTTAAAGTCGAAAAGGTATAAGATGAAGACAATAAAGAAAGCCGATCTGCCCACTAAGATCTGTATAACCTGCGGGAGACCATTTACCTGGCGCAAGAAATGGGAGAAAGTGTGGGCCGAGGTTAAGTATTGCAGTGATAAATGCAGGTCTGCAAAGCCGAAAACTAAATAGCTAGCAATGGGTAATTATCGTACTATTAACCGCAACCAATTTTTATTGAAAAAGGAAACCTACAGTTTATGGAGATGGCTGGGGTGAGGATTTATACAATTAGATGGAAATGAATTTATGTTATTATTTAAGGGGGAGCAAGCCCAATTAAACTTCAAAAATAGGCATAGATAAAACTGGGTAACTCCGTTAGGAGTTTAAGCTTTGTAGCCTTGTTTCATCGTTCTTTGTCCGGCGCTCCGTAGGTGCGCTACAATCGTAACCGTGCCGACTTCTAATGTCTAATCAACATAACTAGTATCAAAACATTCTTAAAATGAAAGACAATATTGCTGAGTTTTCTATAATAGACAAAGACCGCATCATAGAAATGGCCTGGGAAGACAGAACACCTTTTGAAGCTATTGAATTTCAGTTCGGGCTATCTGAAAAAGAGGTCATTGAGTTCATGCGGGCCAATTCCAAAGCATCCAGTTTCCGTATGTGGCGCAAACGAATGACTGCCCGTGCCACCAAACACCAGCATCTGCGAGATACAGATGTGTTGCGCTTTAAATGTAGCAGACAAAAGATCAGCGGCAATAAGATCGCTAAACGTTAGTATGTTGAATAAAAATGGCCTAACAGAGTACTGTCAGGCCATGTATGTTTTTACATTAAGATATTGCTAGGCTACCTGAGTACTATTATACTTTTTCTGATAGCTAAAATAGGATATCAGTAACACTGCGATCAATACAACGGGTGTTACTACTTTGCTAACCGGATCCCCGCTTATAAAATGCGCTAACGACGCAGATATAAATGTCACAAAAAAACCAAAGTAAGCCCACTCCTTTATCCTTCCCGGCACCATTGGCAGGAGTAATGCCATAATGCCTAAAAACTTAGCTACACCAAGTTCTACTCTGAAATATCCAGGAAAACCCAGGTGTTGAAAACCGTCTTTTACTTCCTGTGCTCCAAATGACATTAATGAAGACATCAGCATCATCATAGATATCAACCCCGTTGCTACCCAATACGTAATTGTTACTTTTTTCATCTGTTTATTTTTGTTTGTGCAAACTTCGGTACATTTGCTATACTTTAGATAGTGGTTTACTATTGTATAGTAGTATCCTTTTGTATAGTTAATGACTGAATTTATGTATAGGGAGGCAATTATAGAAGAACAGAGCGCTGAAATTGTGGTGGCAGAAGGTGGGCATGATAAGAACTCACCAACATGTACCAACTATTTACGGTCCATCCACGATACGTTGGATATCATCAGTGGTAAGTGGAAGGTGACGATAATCGGGTCATTGAGTTTTGGTAAGAAGCGCTTCATGGAGTTGCAGCGGGACGTGGAGGGGATTGGTGCCAAGATGCTGTCTAAAGAGCTGAGAGAACTGGAGATCAATGGGCTCGTTACCCGTACTGTATATAACACCAAGCCTGTTACGGTAGAATACCAGATCACAGAATACGGGAAAACCTTACAGCCCATAATCTTCGAAATGTCGAAATGGGGTACACAGCACCGCAAACGGATTATGAGCAAAGACTGACAATCAGTGTAGTAAACCCGGGCACGATAATTTAGTCTTTATAGTAACTAAATTATATGATCATGAAAGGGTTTAGAAAAAGTTTACTGATACTTGCCATTGCATTGGGTTGCAATATTTATAGCAGTAACGCACAGATCTATATTAAAGTAAGGCCGGCACGCCCGCACTACGAAAGAGTGGTAGCACCTGGTCCGCGCCACATATGGGTAGACGAAGAATGGGAACCACGAGGAGGAAAATACGTGTTCGTGGGTGGCCGTTGGATGGCTCCTCCCCGTGAACGTGCCGTATGGGTTCCCGGTCACTGGCGCCAGACTAAAAGAGGTGACATCTGGATAGCAGGTCATTGGAGATAAGATGAATTCTTACATAAAAGCGATGGGGTTCGTCAATTGACGAACCCCATCGCTTTTAAATATCCGGAGAGTGTTATGCTATTTCCAGGTATACCGGGCAATGGTCTGAATGAACAACATCCGGTCTTATTTCGGCATGTTTTAGGTTGCCTTTCAATGGTTCTGTTACGTTGATGTAACCTATACGCCAGCCCTTATTACTAGCCCGTGCACCGCCAAATGCACTCCACCAGCTATACTGGTGGGGATCTTTATTGATGTGCCTGAAGCCATCCACATAGCCATTCGCAAACAGCTTGGTCATCCAATCCCTTTCCTCAGGGAAGAATCCTGAGTTCTTATTGGTCTTAGGGTTATGTACATCCATATCCAGATGTGCAATGTTATAATCGCCGCAGATAATAAGGTTAGGGCGCTCTTTTCTCAGGTCGTTCAGGAACTCCAGAAATTCATCCAACCACTGGTATTTATACGTCTGGCGTTCGCCACCGGTTGTGCCGCTTGGGAAGTAAGCGTTAATAACGGTCTTGTCTCCAAAATCTGCGCGGATCACACGGCCCTCAAAATCGCTTTGCTCTATCTGGCAACCAATGACCACATTATCGGGCTGTATCTTCGTGAGTATTGCAACGCCGCTATAACCCTTCTTTTGTGCCGAAAATGAATATACTTTATAACCGGTGCTTTCAATCTCCTTTACCGGTATGTCTTCCTGGTGTGCTTTAATTTCCTGCAGGCATATCACATCGGCAGGGTTGGTGTTCAACCAGTCAATAAATCCCTTCTTAACCGCGCTGCGGATGCCATTTACATTATAGGTGATAATACGCATGTTGGTCTGCTGTTTTATACCCGCAAGATAAGTAAGGTTCATAAATAAAAACGCACTAAAGATTGGCGAGCGTATGTATCTGATGTACGGAAACTCCTAATGTCACGGTGAGGCCCTCGAACCGCGACATTCGCACGGACGTATTCGTTTTCCTCTCTTGTCGCGAGAGTTAGCGTAGCGCTCTCGTGACGACATGATATAACGGGTCTCTGACCCGAACATCGGGACGTACTCGTTTTGTACCTACATATCCGCCTGCTGTCGGTCTCTGAACGACAGCCATCGGGACATACTCGTTTTGTGTCTGCAACATCACTACATCAGCCGATGTTGTGTCTTCAGACCAACACCCATCGGGGCCGTTCTCTTTGAGGTGCGCTAACAACACACTCCCCTCTTATTTTAAGAGGGGACAATATTCGACCGGCCCTTGGGCCAGCTGTCGAATGTTGGGGGTGATAACGCCATCGGGTCGGTCCTTTTTGAGACACACATTTTCATAGTCATCGCTAAATCAAGCGAATCACCGTTCAGACAACTATATTTGCCACATGAAAAACAGCAGGTCAACCATTAACTATCTAGTAGCCCTTGTGGCTGGCAGCCTGTTGCTTTTAATTCCTGCATTGTACAACCACTATCCACTGGTAGATCCTGATGCAGGCACCTACATAGCATCAGGCTTTAAACTTGAAACACCGATGGACAGGCCTATTACCTATGGATTATTGGTAAGAATTTTCAGTCTTAATGGCTTATCGCTGTGGGGAGTAGTGGTTGCTCAGGCGCTTATCGTATGTGCACTCATCTTTAGTATCGTAAGAGCGGTAAAGCCTGTTGCCTATGCTAAGTATGGTTTTATTACGGTGCTGTTTTTATCGCTTTATACATCACTACCATGGCTGGTGGGTATGATCCATCCAGATATATTTACGTCTGTAGCCTGTATGTGTATTGTGCTGTTACTACTGCCGCCTGTAAGCAAGTTAGGTAGGGTAGGTATCTGGCTGTTATTCTTTGTGGCTATTGCAGTGCATATGTCGCACCCTATATTATTTGTTGGGGTACTGGTATGCCTGTTCCTGCTGAAGAAGATCTATGCATTGCCAACTGCGTATAAGAAGTTGAGAGCAAATCTCATTGTAATGGTGCTGCTATCTATATCGGCTATTGCGGTTATGGGCTCGGCTTTGTCTAAATCCAAGCATGTATTTCTGACCGGCACGCTATTGGAAAAGGGTGTGTTGCAAGTATACCTGAATGATAATTGCGGAACAAAAAACTACAAACTTTGTGCTTATAAGGACCAATTACCCAAAACGTCGGATGAATTTGTATGGCTTAGCAGCAGCCCGCTCTATAAGATTGGCGACTGGCACGGAACAAAGCAGGAATTTAGTGCTATTGATAAAGACATACTGACCACTCCCAAATATCTTGGTCTGTTCTTAGGTGCCTCTGTACAACAGTTTGGGCAACAGGCTGTGTCCTTCAATGTAGGCACGGGCACGTTTCAATTTCCTACAGGGAGTAATGTAAATAATCAGGTAGTGGCATTTCTGCCACATGAGGTAGAACGATTCAACAGTGCCACCCAAAACATAGAAGACCTACCCGCGAAATTGCATCTGATCAATATGATCTATACTACCATCATTGCGCTAAGTGTGGTATTGCTGCTCCTTCTTATTATTTCCAGATGGAAGTATACCGGCACGGCACTACGCACGCTTGTTGTGGTGGCCATTGCAGCCGTTTTCATCAACTGTGCCGACTTCGCTACACTATCAGTAGTTGTAGGCCGCTATGGTGCTAAAATGATCTGGATGTTGCCGTTTTGTGCATTGGTGTGGGTAATGAATTTAAAGACCGAAATAAGATAAGCAGTGGCATCTGCCTCTGTTGTGTTTTCTGACCAACGGCCATCGGGCATGTTCTCTTTAAGGTGCGCTAACAACACACTCCCCTCTTATTTTAAGAGGGGACAATATTCGACCGGCCCTTGGGCCAGCTGTCGAATGTTGGGGGTGATAACGCCATCGTGCCGGTCCTCTTTGGGACACGAAAGCAACCATCATTGAGCCATTATGCCATTGCGCCATTAAGCCATTAGATTAATCCCTCATCCCCCATGCTCAGGTAATCATTGCCGGCTATAATGATATGGTCCAGCAATTTGATATCCATCAGCGTGGCTGATTCTTTCATTTTCCTTGTCAGTACCTTATCGGCTTCACTTGGGTTTTTATTCCCCGATGGGTGATTGTGTGCCATTATCAGTTGGGCGGCATTACAGAGCAGTGCATTTTTCAGGATGATGCGGATGTCCGCTACAGTGGCGGTCAATCCGCCGCTGCTGACCATTTCGCTCTTTATCACCTTGCCTGCCTGATTGAGGTACACCGCACAAAAACACTCGTGGGTTAGGTCTTGAAGCTGCGGCATCACTATTTCTACTGCATCTCTACTGCTGCGAATGGTGACTCTTTCCAAACCTTCGGCTAATTGTCTGCGCCGGCCAAGTTCCATGGCTGCCGATATGGTTATAGCTCTTGCTTCACCAATGCCTTTCACTTGTTGCAGCTCTTTCAGGCTCAGCCGGCCCAGTTCGCGAAGGTTATTATGTGCCAGTGCCAGTATATCTTTCGCCAGGTCGAGGGCAGAACGGTCTTTGGTGCCACTTGCTATAAGTATGGTGAGTAGTTCTGCATCGGTGAGTGCGGCAGATCCGCGCTGCATCATCTTCTCGCGGGGCTTATCGTCCTCCAGCCAGTTTTTTATACTCACAAATTCGTTCATGGCGATCAATTAGAACGATAAATTTAATAGAAAACAAGGAAACTATTGTTGCAAATTTGATGCCTCTGTCCTGGCATAATACCCGAATGTTATGGTGAGGCCCTCGAACCGCGACATTCGGCGTCGGGCCGGTTCTCTTTGAGAAACTAGTAACAACTTATACACATCCGGTGAATACCGCAAACCGACGACCGCATTACTTTTCACTACATTTGCTCCAAGCTAAGTGTGCACTAACAACACACTTTTTGGTTTTAACTTTTGACTTTTAACTTAATTAAATGATCTATCATATAGTTACCGGCGACATGGCTGCTGCACCTCTGGCGCAGGCAATAGAAATGGAGCCTTCAATGGCAGGAACAGTCATCGTCATTAAAGACGTGCTGAGTGTTGGGCCTATTCAAAAGGAAGAAGGTCAGAAGTTCTCTGAGCTACGTTCTGCATTCTGGCAGGATGTGGTACTGAGTGAGAAGAATCCTATTGAAGCCGACGACCTGGAACGGCTGATACTGGCGGGTAATGAACTATATAAGGATCCCACCGCGCAGATATGGATATGGAATGCACCATCGCCGGCCGATGTATGTACTTACCATTGGGCAATGAAGTATGTGGGTAAATGGAAGGGCAGGCTGTATGTTGTCAACATTGCCGGACTGCCTTTTCTCGATGAAAATGGTAAACTGATCTTCCCTAAGAACATAAGTGAGATACTGCCCAAAGAACTGGTAAAGGCCCGAAAGCTGGCTCGATTGGTTACCCCTGCAGAAGTAGAAATTGATACGGAAGAGTGGGATAAATTGGTTAAAGAAAATGCCGGCATCCGCACGCTGGAAGGTAGTAAGAGATTGACCTCCAGAGCAGAAACCTATTATGATAATCAATTGATGGCCTACGTGACCCCTCAGTTTCAAAAGGCATCTAAAGTGATCAACAACCTCTTAGCTAAGGTGAACGTACCAACCGGCGACCTCTATCTTGGCTGGCGCCTGCGTAAGATGGGCGAGGCGGGGCTGATACACATGCAGGGCGAGGTTAATAAAGGGCTTAAGGATTTTGAAGTAAAGCAGAATGACGGCACATTGTTGTTGTAGAAAGTGGGCTCAGACCTGCAGATTGATCTCCTTACTTTTTTGCTCCAGACTACTCATGAATTGAGCTAGTTCCGTTGTAAATGCATCAAGTGTTTCAGCTGATGTTTTGATATGGGCAAGCAGTGTTTTTAATTGTACTGGTGAGTCCATAAAGTCGTCTATTATATTGGAGATACCCAGTATGTTAGCCACCGGTATCCTCACTTTATGAGAAGTTATGAACATCATTTCCTCCAGTCCCGTGATATGCTCTTTTAGTTGGCCTTCGGCTCTTTTTAGCTCTTTATAAGCACTATCTAATTCAGAGGCTCTTTTTTCCTTTTCTTCAAACTGGTATGCCAGCTCCTGATTGGCAATTATTAATTCAGCTGCCCTGTCTTCTTTCTCGTAATTCTGAAACTCGAGCTCTTTATTAGCGATGATCAGCTCCGCTGCGCGTTTTCCTTTTTCCCCATTCTGGTAAGCGAGCTCTCTATTGGCAATGATCAATTCTGCGGCACGTTTTTCTTTTTCATTATTTTGAAATGCTAATTCTCTGTTGGCCAGTATCAGCTCTGCTGCACGCATTTCTTTTTCTGTATTCTGGTACGATAGTTCTTTATTGGCAATGATCAACTCGGCTGCACGCTTTTCCTTTTCTGAGTTTTGGAAGGCCAATTCCTTATTCGCTAATATCAATTCTGCGGCGCGATTCTCTTTTTCTTCATTTTGTACCACCAGTTCTTTATTGGCAAATATCAGTTCCGCGGCTCTGCTTTCCTTTTCTTTATTTTGAAAAGCCAGCTCTTTATTGGCAGACGCAAGTGCTGAAGCCGTCTTCTCTTTTTCCTTGTTTTG
Organism: Flavipsychrobacter stenotrophus; assembly: GCA_947371715.1. Classification (GTDB taxonomy): domain Bacteria; phylum Bacteroidota; class Bacteroidia; order Chitinophagales; family Chitinophagaceae; genus Flavipsychrobacter; species Flavipsychrobacter stenotropha_C. Next base: position 2,774 of record CANBQQ010000004.1, on the reverse strand, counting down.
AAAGGCCAGTTCTTTGTTCGCAATACCTAATTCCGCAGCTCTCTTTTCTTTTTCTGTGTTCTGGAAAGCCAATTCAATATTTGCAATTACCAGTTCAGATGCTCTTTTTTCCTTTTCAATATTATGAAACACTAAGGCCTTATTAGCCAGTATCAACTCAGCTGCCCTGCACTCTTTTTCTACATTCAGGAATGCTAATTCTTTGTTGGCAATGATCAACTCAGCTGCCCTGTTTTCCTTTTCAATATTCTGGAATGCCAGCTCTTTATTGGCAATGATCAACTCAGCTGCCCTGTTTTCTTTCTCTGTATTTTGGAATGCCAGTTCTTTGTTGGCTACGATCAATTCTGCAGCCCTGTTTTCCTTCTCTGTATTTTGAAAAGCCAGTTCTATGTTGGCAATGACCAGCTCAGCGGCCCGTTTTTCTTTCTCATCATTATTAAACTGAAGGTCTTCGTTGGCGCGTGTCAATGCTGCGGATCTTATTTCCCGTTCTGCATTTTCATGTGTTAAGTCTTTATTTGCCAGCATTAACTTATAAGCACTCTGCTCTTTTTCGGAGATCTGGTGAATTAGATCCTGGTTGGTGGCAATTAGTTCTGCTGACTTTTTGTGGTTGTTCATAGCAATATGTTTATTGTGGTAATGCTCTGATCAAATTGAGCATACACCCTCATTTATTCAATTATAAACATCATGCCAAAGTATAATTTATATTAAGTTGTTTAATTGCAAATACATATACACACTACTATATTTTAAATTGAATGATTCTTTAATATGGGGCATTAAAAAAGGAGCAACACTTGTTGCTCCTTTTTTAATTGAAATATTTTACCTACTAGTAATCAGAAAGTAATGCATAAATTTCGATCATGTAGTATGGCTTGCTGTCATCTTTGTAAGAAATGTCGAACAGGTGAATAGAAACTTCTTCGTTCCTGTACAGGTGCTCGAGATATTCCTTCTGAGAAGTTCTGCGCATTCTTGTCTTAGAATATTTTGAACTTGCTTCTACCTGGCGCTTCAAAGATTCGTAAGTTTCAAGGCTCTGTGTTTCGAATTTGATAGCCACATAGCGCTTGTAACGGATGCTTGAATTATCGTAGAAAGTATTGTAAGTAATTACGTTAGTACCATTCTTAAATACAGATGAACGTTCAGTGCTTTCCAGGTGATTCAACACATAACCTTTACCATGTACTAGTGACTCGAAAGTAGGGTAGTTGGATTTTCTTGACTGCAGTAATTCATCAAGTGAAAAACCCTGGGCCATACTCAGTGTACAAAAGCATAGAGAGAAGAAAGCAAGGAATAATAGTTTTTTCATGTTTATCTGTTTTTTATGACGTTGAGACAAAGATAATTTCTTTTGGTTAACTGTGAAATATTTGTAAAGATATTTTATAAGCCCGAAGTAAGTGATGCTGATCATGTTTTCGGGCATCGCTACAACATTAATTAGATATGATAATACCTGCAATAGTGGCGGACAAGTAAGAAGCCAATGTACCACACAAAAGCGCCTTCATACCCAGTTTTGCGAGGTCTACACGGCGCTCAGGAGCCAATGCGCCAATACCGCCTATCTGCATACCCACACTGCTGAAATTGGCAAAACCGCAAATAGCTACCGTTACTATGGTCAGCCCTTTAGGTGTTACTACGTTTACAGTGTGCGTTGTAAGGTTCTTAAAGGCGAAGAACTCATTGATGGTAAGCTTCTGGCCAAGCAATGTAGCCACATTCTTTACGTCCTCGCCCGGTACTCCCATCACCCATGCAAACGGGCGGAACAACAAGCCGAATATCGAATCAAGAGAAAGAGCAGGATTAATAGCGCCCAAAAGGAAGTTGATCATTGCAAACAGGGCTATAAAACCGATCAGCATGGCAATAACGTTCATGGCAATTTTAAAACCGTCGGCGGCACCGTGAGAAATGGCATCAATAAGATTAGTATATCCGCTATCTACACTTAGCTTTACGTTGCCCATTGTAGGAGATACTTCTGTTTCAGGAAATACAATTTTAGAGATCACCAATGCGCCCGGAGCAGCCATGAGGCTTGCTGCCATAAGGTAATCTGGACGGGCACCCATGTTGGCATAAACGATGAGTATACCACCCGCTATACAGGCGAGGCTGCCGCTCATTGATGCCAGCAATTCACTTTTGGTCATGGTTGGCAGGTAGGCACGTATCATTACCTGCGCTTCCACTTGTCCTACAAATGCACTGGCTACATTGCTCAGTGCTTCTGCACCACTTACCCGCATCACAAAATTCATGGCTTTGGCCACAACGCTTACAATGAACTGCATGACCTTAAAATAGTATAGAATAGCCACCAGCACACATACCAAAATGATAGTTGCGGTAACATTGAACGCAAATATGAAACCTGAACCCACGCCATAGGCCAGCACCTTATCAGGGCCGTTCATTACACCCAGGCCGCCATAAACGAAGCCCGCACCTTCCTGCGCAAATCCCTCAATTCGCTGCATACCCTTTCCCAGCATCTGGAAGAAATCATTTACCGGCTTTACTTTAAGTACCAGCAATGCTATGACCAATTGTAAGCCCAGTCCACTGAATACCAGCCTGTAATTGATGCGTTTTTTGTTGTTAGAAAACAAAAAAGCGATACCCAGAATAACAACTATACCTATCAGTCCCGTAAAACGATCCATCTATAAATTCAGGTTAATTAAACTGCAAGATATAAATGTATGTGATACTGACCGCTACATTTTCTAAATTTGCACCTT
>CANBQQ010000003.1 GCA_947371715.1 Flavipsychrobacter stenotrophus | reverse complement strand
AGTGTGCCACTTATTGCAATAGGCACAGGATTGTTATGGTTTGGATGGTATGGCTTTAATGCCGGCAGTGAACTGGATGTTGATGCTGTGACAGGTCTTGCATTTGTAAACACGGATGTTGCGGCATCTTTTGCTGCTGTAACCTGGCTGATCATTGAGTGGACGTTGGTGAAAAAACCAAAGTTTGTGGGTCTGCTTACCGGTGCTGTAGCCGGACTGGCAACTATTACGCCGGCAGCAGGGTTTGTAACGCTACCGTCAGCAATCATCATCGGAATAGCTTCAGGAGCGGTATGTTACCTTGCCGTACACTTCAAAAACAAACGCGGTTGGGATGATGCTCTGGACGTATGGGGCGTACACGGAATGGGTGGCTGCCTGGGTACTATATTGCTGGGGGTATTTGCCACAAAGGCTGTAAACGCTCATGGTGCCGATGGTCTTATGAGTGGTGGGTCTACCTTCTTTATCCGTCAATTATTGGCAGTGATCGGTACTTGTATATATGCTTACATATTCACTTATGGTATGCTGGCGGCTATCAATATATTTACCCGCGTAAAAGTAAGCGATGTGGAAGAAGAAGCAGGACTTGATGAGTCTCTGCACGGTGAGCAGGCGTATGATGCGGGTGTAATTTAAAAATAATCAATCTTGCAAAAATTGTTAAAAGAGGGTGTCTCCACAGATGAAGACACCCTCTTTTTTAATTTCCAATTAGGCATGTGCATATGCTGCTGCAAATTCTTTGGCGAAGTCTGCAAGTTTTGTTGCGCTTGCAAGCGGCTGATTGTTAACGTAGCCGGTTGTCATTTTGCCGGTGGCCATTGCATCGCCCATTTCCATGTATTTTTCGGCAACCTCAGCAGGTAGTCCTGCCTGCAACATGCCGTTTAATGCATCTTCATTCTTAAAGTTCACCCATGGCAGTTGCGGCTTACCTATTGCGGCACCTAACGCGCCTGCAATTTCGGTTGTTGTCGGTTCGTCGCTTACCACAAAGCGAATACTCTTTCCTGTAAAAGTTGGTGTCAGCATTTCTTCTGCGGCAACGGCGGCAATATCATTAGGATGTGCCATTACTAATTTTGCATTTTCTCCATAGTTAGCGCCAATTATTCCGGCATGCTTTATCATGCCAATATTCGAATAAAGGTTGGTGCAGAAGAAGCCTGGGCGCAGGTGCTTTACGTTAACACCATCCAGTTTGTTCAATTCCTGCTCCACGTGATACAAGCCACTCACCGGGCCACAGCCCTCCTGCATGTGTGCACCAATGCTACTCAGGTTTACTACCTGTTTTACACCGGCCGCTTTTATGGCTTCTGCGTAATTCTTCCCGATGTTGTGTATGTAGCCCACCCAGTCAGGTGCCGACATGGTAGGTGGCACCATTGTGTAGACTGCATCAGCGCCGCTAAATGTGCGGGTGAGAAACGCGGTATCTTCTACAGAGCCTATTGCCGCATGTGCACCAAGAGATTCTATTTGCGACTGTTTGCCGGCTTTACTGCTGATCACCGTTACGTTGTGTCCTGCATTTACTAATTGTTGTGTGAGTGGTTTGCTGATGTTCCCCAGGGAACCTGTAATTACATATTTCATTTTGATTTTGTTTTTTGTTGACACAAAGGTATATTTGTGCATACTTTTTAACTAGTACCTACCAAAAAGTATGTATTAATTATGTACGAAACAAAAGAAAGTTCTACCAACCAGCTGAATATCAGCATAGCGCTTAATAAGTGTCCTGTTACCTATACACTTCACAAAATAGGTGGCAGGTGGAAGCCGCTGATCATTTATCACCTTACCAGTGGTCCGCTGCGTTACGGGGAATTAAAGAAGGCGATACCTGCCATAACGGAAAAGATGCTGATACAACATCTTAAGGAGCTGGAAGCTGATGGACTTGTTAACCGGAAAGCCATGCCTGTTGTTCCTCCGCATGTTACGTACAGTCTTACTGCGTCGGGAGAAGCGCTGGCGCCCGTGCTGAATGCCATGGCGGCGTGGGGTATGCATTATTCAAAAGAAGAAACATCATAAGTGTTGCCTAAAAATATCCGTAGAGGAAATACAGATCATATTCTAAACTGTCTATAATCATCTGGTAGCAGACACAGACCTGTGATCCAACCCGTAATTTTGATCAGCTGTGCTCTTATAGCTAATTAAAGATATTGGAGTTGAAGAAGGTTCTGCATTTTTTTCGCGTATTATTTGTTGGTAATCAGGAATATCACAACAATAAACTCAGGCCTGCCATTTTTCATCAGTACCTGTATTTGAAGCGGGTATGGACCAATGAACATTATAATGATTTTGGGATAGAAAGATTTATCAGGTTGTTTCTGGCCCTGGCTCTATTTGTTTTTCCCGGATTGTATGTGCGCGCGTTTTTCAACCGCTTTGGCCTTATAGCCCGCAAAATGGCCGTAGAGTTTTATGTAGTTCTGAAACTGGCACTTCCGATATTATATTTTAAATTTCACCTCACCTACCATCTTTGGGTAGCAGTATTAGCCGGGTACCTGGGAATAGAAACGATCGTATACCTTGCGGCGCTCATCTATTTGTCTAACGAGTTTGCCAAACCGATCTCTTACCGGCGCTCACTTACAGCGTTGTTTCTCAACTACATAGAAATATGCCTTAATTATGCAGTGATCTATGCTTATGGAAATGCGCGCATACCGCACTTTTTTAAAGAAAAGCTGGTAAGCGGTATACAGCTCGTCTATTTCAGCTTCTCAACATCGGCAACCGTGGGTTATGGAGATATAGCACCGGTCCACCCGGTTGGGCAGATTTTGGTAATTACGCAAGTGATCGTATTCCTGATCTTTGTGGGACTGTTCATTAATTTCTTTGCGGCTAAAGTACAAGACCCCGCATATCACGACAGTGAACAAAGTTATATAGATGAAAAGACAACTTTGTGAAAGTCTAAACTGAAAATTAGAACTATTTTATATATTTTTTATTAAGCAACTATTTGCAACGTCAGCACAGAATATATCAGTTTATAGAGTTGACCCGCTGACCGGCCTAAAACAAAATGATTTAGGTTAACTATAATGCTATCAGCTAAAAATTGATGAAATTATTTTTACATAACATCATTTTTTGTAAAAAAAACGAACAAAAAACCAACCATTCAGCATTTGGTACTGTCTAACTATGGACAAGAGAAGATAAATTTTTATTAATTCTTAAAAATTTTTCTATCTTGCGAGACAGAATTATCCGAATTATATATTATACATCCCAAAACAAGGATTAATTATGAAGTACAATCGCTACGCTCTCACATTACTTTGTGGCATATTATTATGCTGCTTCAGTAACAGATCTTCGGCACAGCTATATCTCTCAGCTGACCCGACAACCTGTGGTGATACAGCAACCACGTTGCATGCGTTATTGATAGGAGATGTGCCAACATCATCAGGTATCACACTGGATGATGGCTATTCAGGTGCAATGAACATCGGTTTCACATTCAATTTCTATGGTAATAACTATACACAGTTATGCATAGGATCTAACGGTGTGCTAACGATGGGTACAGGAGTAGCTGGTGCCTATTGCTCATGGCCCATTAACAACACCCTGGCGGCAACGGTGGCTCCAGCAACCGGACCTATGAGGAATACCTTCTGCGGTCTTTGGTCAGATATATTGATCTCTGCAGGTGGTACGATCACTTATTCTACAGTAGGTACTGCACCTTACAGAAAGTTCATGGTCACATACTGTGCTACTCACTTGTATAGCTGTACAACGCAGTATGAGACTTTCCAGATGATATTGTATGAAACAACCAACATCTGCGAAACACATATTGCTCACCGTACCACAGGATGTACCTGGAATGGTGGTTATGCGATAGTAGGTGTAGCTAATTCTACAGGAACAGCTTCAACAGTTGCTCCGGGTAGAGACTTCCCTACTTTGTGGGGTGCTCTGAACGAGGCATGGCGTTTTTCACCAACCGGTGCTCCTACTACTGCCTATGCAGTTTCTTCAATTCCATTTGCTCCTGTTCCTTATGCTTCTTCTACAATTTATTGGTATGACAGTACTACCGGCTTGCTGGTTGGCTCAGGTCCTACTATTACTGTTCACCCTTCTGTACCAACAACATACAAGGCTACAGCAGCAGGTTGCAGTGACTCAACAATAGCATTCATACATGTATTGCCAACATCAGGTAGTGGTTCAGTAAGCGGTATATCTGCACCTGTGCACATTACACGATTAATAAAAACTAATCCTACAGACTGTGGTAAGTGTGATGGAAAAGTAAGAATTGAAGGTGTAAATCCTGGTTTCCCTGATTCTATTTTCTATTCTATAGGTGGTGTGCCGCAGCCAATAATTGTTCAGACCTCTTTGGCAGACAGTTCATTAACTGTAACCGGATTGTGCGCAGGGCATTACGACTATTTTTATGTTAAACAAGGCTCTTGTGTATCAAATGCGATTGCAATTGACCTTATTAACCCGGTTCTTACTGCTAACTTCAACTTCGTAACACGCCTTGGTTGTGCAGGTGACAGTATCATTATCACTAACTCATCTAACTCAATTGACACTAACACAGGCATACCTGTTTCTGTAGGAGGCTATACATCAGTATTTAGTTATGGTGATGGTGGAATAGACAGTGCAAGTGGTTTATTTGGTCCTACACACGTTTATACTGTACCAGGTACTTACAATATCAACCTGTTCTGGCATAACGCATATGGTTGCTCTGCTTTTGCTACATTGCCTGTAACATTGGGTCATCCTATATCATCAGTATTTACACCTTCTGCACCTTCAGTTTGTCTTGGAGTTCCGGTGACTTTCACTAACTCATCGGTTGGTACAGGTGCTACTTACTACTGGACATTTGGTGATGGTGTTACTTCAACTGATATGAATCCTAACCACAGCTATGCTGCACCGGGTACATATAATGTAACACTTACAGTAACTGACTTTGTACCATGTACTGCGGTGTCGAGCACAAGCATAGATGTGATCTCAATAACTACTCGTACTGACTTCCATGATACTATAGTGTGTCTGAGGTTGCCATTGCAGATAGAATCATTTACAGAGGTTATTCCTTCTTCACTGACAAACATCACTTACCAGTGGACACCAGGTACTAACCTGTCTGATCCAACAATACCAAACCCTACGTTTACGGGCGTGGGTGATTACACTTACACGCTTACTGCTACGGTATTGCCATTGGGATGTACGGCATCTGATGTAATGACCATTCACTCTAAGCCTCCGATCATCTTGACTCACGTTACTATTGACCAGGTTATTCCAATTGGTGGTAGCATACAGCTGAATGCAGACAGTGCATGGGTCTATGTATGGTCGCCTAACGATGGCTCTTTGTCTAACCCTAACATCAACAACCCGATAGCTACACCGATAGATTCAGTAACTACCTACATGGTAGTGGGTATGTCTCCTTACGGTTGCCGCGACTCAGCTTTCGTAACGATCAGGGTTGACCCTACTGTTACAGAGTTCATTCCTGAGGCGTTCACGCCAAATGGTGATGGTTTGAATGATGTGTTCCGCGTGTTCAATCTGGGTTACTACCAGAAGCTGGTTGATTTCAGGATCTACAATCGTTGGGGACATGAAGTGTTCAGTACTATCAATGCTAAGCAAGGATGGGATGGTACAATGAACGGCGTTCCTCAGGATATGGGTGTTTACTACTACCAGGTTATCGTTTCAAACCCTGATGGCAAGCAAAAATCTCTGAAGGGAAGTGTTACTTTGATCAGATAATATCAAACCGATTATAAAACGAAAAGCCGTCCTGCATATGCAGGACGGCTTTTTTGTTGATCTGAAAGGAAATCTGATCTGTTAAAGACAAAGATCTACAGATAGTAAAGACTAAAAATTGATAGTGATAACGCTGTAGTTTATGCCTTTGTCTGTGGCAATATCAAACTCGAAAGCGCTGGTTGCCGAGCCATGATTAATGGCGATCTCTAAAAGCCCCATTCCATTGAAACGGCATAATAGCCCACCGGCAGGAACATCATTATAATGGTCGCTAACTGTTGTGATCTCTTCCTCTCTTGGAAGTTTAATACTAAAAGGGCCGTCGCCAATGAGCTCATCGAAACGATCTTTAGTAAAATCAATTACAATATTGCCATAGCGGTCTATATGCAACACCGTGCAATCAAGGCGGGCACCAACAGGCTTTTGCATTAATATCTGTGCCACCTCTTTAATAAGAAATCTGCTGAAATAGTCATTCAGATTGCGATCTTCATGAATTACCGAAATTACCTGGTTGGCATATCCTACCCACAGTGCTATGCTCACCGATCCGCTGAACTCACGACACAACCAAACCTCGTTGGGTTGTCTGCCAAAAGCAAGAGATAACACTCCATTATCCGGTGCCAGAAAATAGTGGCCATTTACTTTACAGAGCAGCATTCTATGTCTTTCACCGGATAATACATCAACTAATAAAAGGTGGATGGACCCAACCGGAAAATGCTGGTATGCTGACTGTGATAAATAGGCTGCCTGTTGAAGATTGTAAGGAGTTATGCGATGTGAAATGTCTACCACCATAGTGTCTGTAAGGTGTTTGGTCAGCATCACTTTAGCGGTGCTTATTGCCGGGTGATTTGTTCCCAGGTCAGACAGTAGCGTTATAACAGGAATTTGTGGCACAAAATTTGAAGTTGTTCTGGCTATGGTGGTACAGCCGACAGTCAAAAATAACTTTATCTGTGCCATTTTAGAAAAAATGCTACAGATATAAATGGTAGCGCTGCAGCAGATTAAGTAATTGGTTGATCAACTGCCCAACTTTTTATGGAAACTAGCTGTCTTTGATATAAATAATATTTATCTTGCAGTAAATAATCAATTATGAAACAGATCATTTCCTTAGCTTTCATCATGTTGTTGACTATAACGGGCTCGTTTGCAAAAGACCGTGTTAGTAAGCATACTACGGTAAAGAACGACCTTATGAAAGTTACCTATGGCCAGCCATCTAAGAAAGGCAGGGTTATATTTTCTAAAGACGGCCTTGCGCCTTTTGGCCAGGTGTGGCGTACAGGCGCTGATGAGGCAACTGAGATCACCGTTAACAAAGATTGTATGTTTGCCGGCGTAGCGTTGAAAGCGGGTACTTATACATTGTTTACTGTACCTTACCACGGTGAGTGGAAGATAATACTGAACAGCAAACTGGGTCAGTGGGGTTCATTTGAATATGAAAATGTAAAGAACCTGGATGTTCTGGAAAGCACATCACTCGTTAAGTTGTTGGATCAACCGGTTGAGACATTTACCATCACTTTGCAGAAAGATGGTTTCCTGATGGCCTGGGATCAGACTTCAGTATTTGTAACAGTAAAGCCGACCAATTAATTATATTCGATCATAAATATCAAAAGACCCTCACTGTGGGGTCTTTTCTGTTTTAGAGGCATTTGCATTTTTAGTTACTAATTCGATATTGCCGCTAATGTGTCTGAGCAATGTTGTGCAGTAGTGGTGCATGCTGAACTCACTGACCGTACCAAGAGCACAGAGTGACATGGTGCTATAGTGCTGATCTGACATCTGCACAAGATTGTTTATGTAAGTGGCGAAATCATTGCTATCATTACATACAAAGCCATTTGCGCCATGCTTCAGAAACACAGTGTTCTCTCCTGTACCACTTGCCAGTACCGGCACACCGCAAGACATGTATTGCTTTAGTTTAAAGGCCGATTTGGCCCGGTTGATCTCTGTATCAAGTAATGGAGCGATGCCAACATCGAAACTGGAAATTGATCGATACACGAAGTCTTCATCCAGCCAGTTTATAGACAAGGGCATTTCAAGCGTTACGTGTGCAAGCTGGCCGAAGTATTGGTTTAGTTCTTCAATATGCTCGTGCTTTACCACGCCCATAAGTATCACCTTTACAGGAAATGAGAGCTTAGCCAATGCCGGGAAACACAATTGTTGTAAGCTTTCCCTGTGTGCATTGTAATAGCCTATCCAACCAATGGTAAAGACATTGTTTTTAGCTGATTTGATATGGGCATGATCGATAACCGGAGAGGTAAGCGTAAACACATTGCTGTTATGTGGCGCTATGAAACTGGCCAGTGATTGACTGCCCGCAGCACACTGCTCAACATGCTTCATAAAGTGTATTATATTACCCGGCGGGAACTTAAGGTAGTCCGCATCGTCAATATCGTATAGCGTTCTTTCAGGGCTTAGTTTGAGTAGTAATTTCAGTGCGGTAGCATATAGCCAACGGGTGTGTATCTTTTCAAATACCACTACCGAGTTCTTCTTCCGGCAGAAGACGATAGAAAAGAACACCCTTATGAACTTGACGATAGTAGCAGGGTGATAGCCGGGGTACACCAGATCGTAGCCAATAGCGTGTTTGTATTTGATATGCTGCAAGGCATATTTGGCTCTGTATCTTACGCTGGGTTCGGCATCGCTGAAGTAGGCGAACCAATATATATGTTCAGTAATCATTGATAGGGTATTAGTCCTACCAAAGTACTAAAATATATTAAAAAAGTATAGTGCTGTAAAATTACATTAGCCGGTAATGCTTCTGAATAAAGTATACCTGAGTAACATCTCAAGCACAATACAGATCACCGCAAGAATAGCGAAAGGGAAAAACAATTCGGTGTAGTGCTTGAATGAAGTGACCTCTATGCTTGTCTTCTCCAGCTTGTCAATATCATCATATACTGTTTGCAATGAAGTATTATTGGTAGCGCGGAAGTATTTGCCACCTGTTTCAGCAGCTATTTGTTTCAGCAACGGCTCATCAATATCTACAGGCATCATTACTTTTTGCGGACCAAATGGGGTAGATACAGGTGTAGGTGCCTGGCCATGAGTGCCTACACCTATTGTATAGACTTTGATCTTATAGGCTTTTACGATCTCTAATGCCGTTTGCGGACTGATAGGAACGGATACATTGTTGACACCATCGGTCATCAAAATGATCACCTTGCTCTTACTCTTAGAGCTACGCAGGCGGTCCACAGCCGTTGCTAGCCCCATGCCCAGGCAGGTACCATCTATCATCATTCCGGTCTTTATCTGGGTCAGCTGTTCTTTAAGTACATTATGATCTATGGTTATCGGGCACATAGCAAAGCTCTCGCCCGAGAATATGACCAATCCTATTCTATCTGTAGGGCGCTTGTCTACGAAGTTTATAGCCACCTCTTTTGCCGCTTCAATGCGATTGGGCTTAAAGTCTTCCGCAAGCATACTACCCGACACGTCCATACTCATGATCATGTCTATACCATCTGTATCATTATTAGTGGTGGTATTGGTGCTTTGCGGGCGCGCCAGGCATATGATGAGCATTACCATAGCTATAATGCGTAAGGCGAACAGAACGGGCCTGTAAGCGGCTTTTCCGCCGGCATTGCGTGCAGATAATCCACCCAGCGTGGATAGCCTTATTACAGGGTTGTTTTGCCTGCCCTTACTCTGCCACCAGATGATGAGCGGAATAAGCAATAGTAACGCAAAGAAGAACGGATGCGCAAACGTGATGTGTTTCCAGTCGAGGAATGCTTTCATTATTTTTGTTCCGTTGGAGTTTCAGTAATCGTGATCTTCGGTCTTGATGAATCTATAAATTGTTTTGCCTTTTCCATTGCATCAAAATGTTCCTGTGGCAATGGCTGTCCCTTGGCAAACTTAGCCAGATCGGCAGTGTGTAGTATTACTGACAACTGCTGATAGTAGGGCTGTAATTCTCTATGGTGCTGTACCTTAAACAACAGCTCATCAGTAGTCAACTCCATGGCAGGCGTATTAAACCGCTCTTCTACATAATTACGCACTATATCTGTCAGCTCCACATAGTAGGTCTTAACCTGATTTTTCTGCCACAACTGTTGTGTTTCAAGATCTGTCAGCTTTTTAAGGAACCGATCCTGTAGCGGTATTTCCGGTGCCTTAGGTGCCGGTGGCGCGGGTTTGCGGTTCTTTACTATGTAAAAGGTTACTGCTATTACAATGATCAGCAACAGCAGCCCGCCTGCAATGTACCAGATATAGTCGCGCCAGGTAGACTGTACAAATATGATCCCTTTAATGGGTTTGAAATCTTTCGTGGTGTCTACCGCAACTGTCTGAACCAATAGTTGGAAAGAGTCAGTCTGAATAACATAGGGATTGCTGGTAGTGGGGACAACTGCAAACTGAAATGAAGGGATCTTAAACACACCTGAGTCGAACCCTGTAATCAGCAGCCGCTGGCGGTAGGTGATCATCCCCCCTTGCTTTAAGGTATCTATTTTACCCTTCTCTACTATTTCCAGATGGTCGAATGTATCTGTAAATACCGGCCAGTTGATCTTGCTTATAGATGGGTTGTGCTGCACCTCAATGAAGTAGCGTGCCTGGTCGCCAACAGTTATCTGCCTGGCATCCATTCTGGCAGTCAACTTTGCATCGCCCTGTGCCAGCGACAGCATTGAAGTAAAAACTAAAACCGTAAATAAAAACGACCTCTTAATTACGTTTATGATCATCTCTTTAATTGATCAGCCTGTTTGTTGGCAGGCTGTTTATGTTGAACAATATCTGGTAATTAGTTATTTTCTCTTGAAATAGCCCTGCAGCACTTTTACATAATCTTCGTCGGTACGCACCTGTAGTAATGCCGCGCCACTCTTCCTGAAGGCCTGTATACAGTACTTGTCTTTGGCATTATAGGCAGCTGCATAACCACTGCGGGCAGCCTTGCTATCGGTATCCAGCCAGATCATTTGCCCGGTTTCGGCATCGGCCACCTGCACCAATCCCGCCGAAGGCAATTCCTTGTCATACTTATCATATACATTAATGCCAACAAGTTCGTGCCTACGGGCGGCAAGCTGCAAAGAATGTTCATATGGTTTGCTCACAAAATCGCTCATAAGGAATGTGATGGTCTTTTTCTTGATCACATTGTTGAGAAATTCCAGCGCCGCACCTACATTGGTATCGCCTGTATGATCGGGCTCCAGTGCTATCAGTTCACGAATGATGCGGAGTATATGTCCCTTGCCCTTTTTAGGAGGAATGTATTTCTCTACTTTATCACTGAAGAATATGACCCCTACCTTATCATTATTGGTAGTGGCCGAAAAAGACAACACTGCGCCAAGTTCTGTGATCAGCTCCCGCTTAGATCTTTGCTGGGTACCGAACAGGGAACTGCTGCTGATATCAACCAGCAACATTACAATAAGCTCACGCTCTTCTTCAAATACTTTTACGAACGGGTGTGAGAAACGTGCGGTAACGTTCCAGTCTATGAATTTGACATCATCACCGGGTGTATATTCCCGCACCTCGCTGAACGACATACCCCTGCCTTTGAAGGTGGAATGATATTCCCCCGCAAAAATGTGGTTGCTCAGCCCCCTGGTCTTGATCTCAATTCTTCTTACTTTCTTTAAAATCTCAGCCGTAGTCATTGTTTTTGCTTTAAAGACCATTGGTGAAAAGTGATATAGCACGTTCTCAGTCGACCGAAAAACAAGGCCAATGGTAATGGCAAATATAAAGATATTGGAGTGGAGTTGCCATCATTTTAAACACCTGAAAATGAGCAGGAACAAAGTTTTAAGATTTTTTCAACAGATAGAATTGGAACGATCCTATTTTTAAACCAGTACAGTTGCCGTAGTTAAAAGCAGTACAAAACCTATGACCACTATGATGGAGCCTACAATTACACCCACAACCGCAAATCCTGTGTTGGTATGATAGGCCTTATTCAGCCCGATTATGCCGAAAACCAATGCCCCGGTACCCAAAAGTAATGCGAATGGCAAACTGCCTGTTAGCAGTGCCAACACAGTAAGGCCGCTTGCCAGTAGGCCTTGCCAGCCGGTTTTATGCGTAGTAAGGTGGGTGCTTTTTTTGTCGTCTTCTCCGCCAACGGCTTTGGTAATGCTGCTTAGAAAATGAGGGACTTCCCGTTCGATAAAGGCTTTTTTACCTGTAGCAATATTTACAGGTGAAGAGATGTTGGCGGCTGCGGGAACCGGAAATGCGGCGAAACAATTGGTAGTGGCAACTAGTACTACAAGTACCAAAATGGTAATCAGTGATCTTTTCATAATGAAGTTAATACGTGGAATATGAATGAACTGCGATCCAATCACTGGTCGCTGGTACAAATATATCATTGAAAAGGAGAACGGGAAAGCTTTGTATTATTTCAGATGAATAAAGTATAAGACACCCTAATTGGCGTTTGTCGCAGGCAATCCAGAATTGATAGATTTAATAGCAGTACGCGCTTTAGAGAACAGCGACTGCACTGGCTCCAACCCTGCCGAGCCTATACGGTGCATGACCGTATCTTGTGCGTTGGTAATAATTACGTACTTACCATTCACACTCGTTTTCACATCATTCCAGTTAAGTAGCAACATAATAGCAGTAAAAAGCAATGTGCCCCAAACCAGAGATCTTCCGGCAAAAATGATACGCCTTTTTGTTCCTTTCTGCATGTCAATGATGAAAGTATAAAGTTATATTATTTTACCATACTTCGCTACGGCAAAATAAAAATCCATAGCTTTATCGATAAATTAATAGAAAAATGCGTTCATTTCTAACACGTTTGCTTACTGTTGCCCTTATCCCGGTAAGTTATTTTGCTACTGCACAGGAAAATGAGAATACCACCAGGTGCCATGCGTTAAAGAACAAAATGGTGGCCAAAACTACCGTAGCCAACGGAGCGGAGGATGACTACGACGTAAAGTATGTAAAGTTTGACCTGAACGTAGCTAACACTTCTACTCACATAGCAGGGAATGTAACGACAACAGCCACTGTAGTTGCCTCATCTCTTTCTTCTTATGTATTCGAGCTAAACACACTTTTGACTATAGATTCAGTGTTGATAAATGGTGCAATAAGGCCATTTACTACCGCGGGTGTTGTGCGCACAGTAACCCTTGCAGCACCCTTGCCAATGGGAACATCATTTACCGCACAGGTGTTCTATGCAGGTACGCCTACTTCGGGCACCTTATTTGGTGGTGCTTTGGGTGTTAACTGTATTGCTTCGCCAAGCTGGGGCAATAAGGCTACCTATACATTAAGTGAATCATACCATGCTAATGAGTGGTGGCCATGTAAGCAGTCTTTGAGAGACAAAATAGACTCAATAGATATGTGGTTGACCGTACCCGATACGCTGAAAGGTGGTAGTAATGGTAAACTGGTAGCAGTAACTACCGTGGACGCTACCCACAAGCGCTTTGAATGGAAAGAGCGTTATCCAATTGACTATTACCTGATCTCTTTTGCGGTGGCTAACTATGTTGACTACTCCTATTACATGCACTTCTCCTCCAGTACAGACTCTATGCTGGTGCAGAATTATGTATATAGTAACCCCGCAACACTACCCAATTTCCAGAGCAAGATCGATTCTACGGGTATGATGATCGACTACTTCTCTACGCTTTATGGAAGGTATCCTTTCTGGCAGGAAAAATACGGCCATTGCATGGCACCATTGGGTGGAGGTATGGAGCATCAGACCATGACCACATTGGGCAATTTCGGTACAACACTAGTTGCGCATGAGTTGGGTCATCAGTGGTTTGGCGACAATGCTACATGTGGTGCATGGACAGACATATTCGTAAATGAGGGTTTTGCCAGCTATTCCGAATATTTGTTTGAAGACCATTTCTGGAATCATACAGCAGCTATCAATACAATAAGAGACCAGCAGACCAATGTGAAGTCGTCACCCGACGGTGCCATATTCGTTAATGACACCACAAACGAAGGCCGTATATTCGATACCCGTCTCACTTACGATAAAGGTGCCTGCGTGATACACATGTTGCGCTTTGTGGTGAACAATGACAATACATTCTTCAACATATTGAAGACACACCAAACGCAGATGCGTGACAGCACGGCAACAATTGCTGACTTCAAGAACACTACCGCCGGAATAACCGGTGCAATAACCGGTAGCATGAGCATAGATACCTTCTTTAAGGAATGGGCCTATGGTGAAGGGTATCCTATCTATACAGCAAAGTGGAACCAAATAGGCAATGATGTGTGGGTAAAACTCGACCAGACAACATCTTTCCCATCATCTATTCCATTGTTTCAGACACCTATAGAACTAAAACTGCGTTCTGCTGCAGGAGATACTATTGTACGGGTATTTAATGCTCAGGCATCGCAGGTGTACCACTTCACCTGGGATCGTACTATGAATAATATGGTATTTGATCCTAACTATTGGTTGGTTTATGATCTTACCAGCCTTACGCACGATGTGACGTTGGATGTAAACAATGTGGCTACCTTGCCAATAAGCATAGTGCCAAACCCTGCATCAACCAACTGGACAGTGAACAACCTGCCGGCAAATAGCAGCCTGGCACTTCTGGACCTGAGCGGACGTGTATTGTGGCAGGCAGCCTGCGATAACAAGGCTGTTGTAGTACCGGCAACTAATCTGGCATCTGGTATGTACCTACTGCAGATAAAGAGTGATGCAGGCGGTGCAAGTTATAAGCTGATAAAAGAGTAAGCATTAAATAAATTAACTGATACAACTGAAGTATTAACGGCCTTAACCCCACCATAAGGGTTAAGGCCGTTTTGTTCATTGACTACTTTTGCCGTAATTTGATAACTGATAAGATACAGCAACAATTTATCGGTAACGGTCAATGATACAACTACCCCAGAAACACGCGTCTACAGGCACATCCATATTTGCTATCATGAGTGGCCTTGCGCAGCAGCATGGCGCCATCAACCTGTCTCAGGGCTTCCCCGATTTCCCGATCGATGAGCAGTTGTCTACTTTCCTGGAGGAGGGTGTGCGGCTTGGGTTCAATCAATATGCACCTATGCCGGGCCTGCCCATGCTAAGGCAGGCAATAGCCGATGACTTTAAACGCAGGTATGCAGTAGATATAGATGCGGATAACGAGATCACTATAAGTCCGGGAGCTACCTATGGTATCTATACTGCATTTACTGCAATACTACAGCCCGGCGATGAAGCGATAGTATTTGAACCGGCTTATGACAGCTATATACCCAATATAGAAATGAATGGTGCAAAGGCGGTGCCGATACCACTTACCGCACCGGATTTTACTGTAGACTGGAATAGGGTAAAAGCAGCTATAACACCACGCACAAAGGCCATAATACTGAATACTCCGCATAACCCGACCGGTACAATTTGGAGCAAGGCAGACTGGGATACACTGGCAGAGATAGTCAGAGATACAGACATTACCATTCTTTCTGACGAAGTATATGAGCAGCTGGTTTATGACGGAGCAATCCATTACAGCGTGCTGCAACATCCAGAGTTACGGGAGCGCAGTTTTGCTATCTATTCATTTGGCAAGGCGCATAACAATACCGGCTGGAAGATGGGTTATTGCATAGCGCCGCCCGCATTTACCCAGGCCTACAGAAGGTTGCACCAGTTCACCAGCTTCTCTGTGAATACACCTGCCCAATATGCTATCGCCAGGCATTTATCTTCCGGTACTGCATCAAATGTCAGGGCCATTATGGAAGCGAAGAGAGATCACTTTTTGTCTTTGCTGAAGAACACACCATTTACTATATATAAGCCCGCACAGGGCAGCTATTTCCAGTTGGCAACTTATGAGTCAATATCAGATAAGGGTGATCTTGAATTCGCACAATGGCTTACCCAAAAGCATGGTGTAGCCACCATTCCGGTGAGTGCATTTTACCACAACAGGCACGATGATAAGATCGTCCGTTTTTGCTTTGCGAAAAAAGATGAAACGCTGGAAAGGGCTATTGAGCAATTAAGTAGATTGTAGTAACCAATAGTTGCTGCTACGCAACCGTGTTCAGCTTGCTCATCACATCTCTTACTATTGTATCCAACTCCTTGGTCACAGAAGCAACACCGTCTATTACTACTTTGTTATTGGGGTCATCCGGCTCCTCGTGATTGAAGATGTTGGCAAGTCCAAGTATAGTTGCCACAGCACCCCTTATTCTATGCGACTGATCGAAGGCAATTTGCCTCAAAACAGCATTCTGTGCTTCTATGTGTGCCAGGTTCTTCTTCTTTTCTTTAGAAAGAGATAGTACTGATTGCCGCTCCGATTGCAGGCTTTTTACAACAAGTATCACCACTACTACCAACAGTATCACACATGCGATATACAGGTAGCGTTCGGTTTTTGTTTTTGACAGTTGCAGCTGGCTTACCTGTAGTTGCTTGTCCTTTATCTGCATCTCCTGTCCCTTTTTGTCCAGTTCCCTTATTATCTCCAGGTTGGCAATGGCCACTTTACTTTTGGCCGAGTATACCGAATCCCTAAGCATAGAATATTCTGTGTATGACTCAATGGCTTTCTTGTAATCACCCGCAAGTTTATACGCCTGTGACAGATCATTGGTAGCCTCCAGAAGCACATCTTGGTCGCCAATTTCTCTGCATCCTTTTATGCTCTTTTGTAAATAATCTATCGCAATGGTCAGGTTGTTATCTCTTGAAGTTGCTCCGCTGGCAATAGCTTCTTTACCCATCCTGTTTTTAATAATGTTGAGGTAATTCTGACCTATGTTATAATTTGAATAAGGAACCCCCATTTTCAGGTCATATTGAGTAAAAATTTTCAAGGCTTTAAGATAACAATCTAATGCCTTGTCAAAACTTTTTTGCACGCTGTAGTTATTGCCGATATCATTCAGCATAGTAGCCCGCCCTTTTTGGTCGCTCAATGTGTTGAATATCTCTAGCGCCTGTAAGTTGTACTGAAGGGCCTTGGCGTATTCTTGTTTTAGTATATATAATTCGCCTATGTTCCGATAAGTCCATCCAACACTTCCCTTTTCTCCTGCAGCTCTAAAGATATCAAGCGCTTTAAACTCATACTCCAGTGCTGTTGCGTAGTTTTCCTGGAACCGGTATGCATTGCCCAAGTTGTTCAGATTAATCGCTATTCCTTTCTTGTCACCCAGTAACTCTGCAATTTTTAATGCTTTAAAGTAAAACTCCAGCGCCTTTGCGTAGTTGGTTATGGACGCATATACCGCTCCCATATTGCCATAGTTTTTAAGCAAGCCGATCCTATTATGAGATGCTATAAATATATCTACGGCCTTTTGTTCATAGTCCAGTGCCTTTGAATAATTCCCAAGGTCGCCATATACAATTCCAATGTTACCTAATATTTGAGCTATGGCATCTTTATCAGATGTTTGCTGCATATAGCGAAGCGCTTCCAGATCATGTTCCAATGCTTTACTATATTCAGACATTGCCCAGTAGTTGGTGCCGATTTTGTTATGCGACCAGGCTATCCCCTTGGTCCAATTTAGAGCCATAGACAGCTCCAGACCCTGCTGGCCATATTTTATGCCAAGTTCGGGGTCGGTGTTATAGTAAGTGCCTGAGATAGTATAAAGAAGGGAAGCCTTATTTGTGTCTTTTGCAGCAGGTAGCTCACGGATCATAGAATCAATGGCATTACCACCTTGAGCATGTGCGCCGCTATGCAATAGTGCACAGACGAAAATTAGTAGTAATAGTTTTAATACCCGCATCGTGTAAATATGGTTACATAGACTCAATGAAATTTGCCCGACATTTGAGATCCGTGGCTGATCTATCATCGGATCCTTTTCACCCTCATGCTTCAATCGCCTGACAATATTAGCACTATATTTCGCATTAAAATAACATATTGTGCTTGTGCAGTCGTCTCATCTTACGCATTAATCATTCGTTAACTCAAAGTACAAGTTATAGAAAAAACAAAATAATCCATAGTTTAGGAGAATAAATCATTATGCGGGTAGCCGAAAACGGATCCAGAGTAGGCAAAAAATAAAAATCTAAAAATGGAAAATCAGGCGCAATTGGCAGTATTCAGGTTGGATGTTACAATAAAGCAAGCACCATCTGGTGGAGGAAATATCTACATAGACGGTAAAAAGATCATTGGTGGCCAGGGCACCATTAAATACCCTGTAAATAGTGGCTTCCATCTGGCGGCATTCGATATGACGGGCAACAAGGGTGATATTTATGCAATTGTAATAGCAATAGAAAACGGCCCAACTATTTTTGAAGCACATGGTACGCTTACACAGTCCGGTACAGTTTCCGGACAAAAGGCATTTACCTTGTAATAGCTTTAAGGGCCATAATAAAAAAAAGGGTTCATCGCTATGTGCGTTGAACCCTTTACCTTAGTAAATTCTAGTCTGTAAAAGTCAAGTTTTATAAATACCCCTTCTCGGCAAGATACTTGAATAATTTCTCCAAAGGAGATGCCGGGTTATATAGCAGTGTTATTGCTTTGCCATCCAGCACCAGGTCCCAGTCTGCATTGTCATTACCATCTTTATGCGTAGCCTTGCACACCATAGCATCGTTGGCATTATAAACCGAAACTGTAGTAAGACCAGCGGCTGACGCTTGTCTGAACACGCCTACCATTTCGCTGTTGTTGTAAATTTTGTCTCCCTTTATTCCAATGTCTGCCGGCTGTGCACTATGCTTTGGCTCCTGCACTGTTACGCGCTCTGTTGGCGGTGCGGCAACGGTAGATTGAATAAAAGTACCGCCATGCAGAATTACGAATTTGCGCTCTTCTGTTTCGCTAACAATGTTATCCTGTACCAGGTTAGCTCCGGCTATCATCTTAGCTATATGCTTCAATGTGCCAAATGTGCCGAAACCGGTAAGTGTACACTGATTACCTGACTTGGTGAATACCATGTAGTAGCTGATGTTGTTGCCGTATTTCTGTAGTTTCAGGTAGGCAAGTTCTTTATGCTGCAGGTTCTCCAGTGAGTAATCACTCTCCAGGAACTGCTTATTCTTTGGTGTGAGGAAGAAGGCATCTTTACCATCTACCAGTACCATGTTCGTTTCTTTGTTGATGTCTACATCCTGCGCCATCATCATCATTTGTGGCACCAGTATCATAGCAGCCAATAGCAATATTCTTTTCATAAAGTCTGTTTCTTATTTATTGTTGAAGTATTAATTACATCTGTATTACAGCAAACAGCTGCCTTGGATCTGCCAGCTTAATTCTTCTCGTTATGTCGCGGCGCAACAATTCGTCAGCATCCTGTGTAGGTAATTCAGGGTCGAAAGTATTACTCATCGACTGCGATGAAGATATGTATAGCTTACCATCTGACGCCATTTTAACAGCGGTGATCCTGTCCCACAACGCGCCTGTTGTTTTGCTGTTCAGTTGTGTCCAGTTAGTGCCGTCAAAGCGCAGCACACCGTAAGCTTCAGTAGCTATCCAGGCAATGCTGTTCTTATCCACGCATATCTGGTTCACACGGAATTTATTCAGGTTCAACGACTCAACTTTAGGAATATTGGTAAATGTTTTATGATCGTATATAGATATACCCTTGTTGCAGCCAAGTAGTAACCTGCCATTCTTATCTTCTGCAATACACGTAAAATCATCAGATGGGAAATCAACATCTTCACCTACTCTTTTCCATGTAGAATCCCATTTCACTAATCCCCTCATTGTACCGGCCCACAGAGAGTCTTTACTGTCTTTGAAAAGGGAGTAGATGATATTTGCCGGCAAGCCATCGCTTTTCTTAAATGTTTCCCACTCATTATTTACCCAGCGGGCTATACCACCCTGGCCGGCAGCCCATAGTACATTATTCTTGTCGTAAGTTAATGTAGATATGCCACCCATGCCGAGTCCCTTTGAGTAATCACTGATGGTACCGTTCTCAAATACCTTAAGACCGCTAACAGATGAAGGCAGGAATATCTTACCATCAGGAGCAATATATAGGATAGAAAAACCATTTTTCATGGCCTGAGGATGTTTGAAATTACTGAATGCACCGTCCTTATATTTCATCAGGCCATTGCCGGTAAACCAGATATTTCCCTGCTTGTCTTCATCTATAGTAAATGTGCTGCCAAGATCGTAAGGACACGTAGTACTATCATACACTATCCATTTAGGGTTAGTGATCATAGCATTTTCCCTGTACACAGTAACACCACCGGTGTTTACCAGATATGGTGTATGATTCCTGTTTTTGTCAAATGGAGCTCTTGTTGCGTACTCTTCATATTTATATCCCGCAACCATCCACTTATAACCATTCTTGTCAATGCTTATTTTAAGTGTTGCATTGCTTAATATTGGTGAGTTGGCCGGTGTAAGTATCTTAAGACCGCCATTTCGGAAAGAGAACGTTCCTGAATTTTTTGTGCCTACCCATATTGTGCCATTCTCTTCTACTGCCAGTGAGGTCACATCAAGGTTTGCACCATTCATGCGCGATATTGCATCTGCCAGCAATGGCGTAAAACTATTACTGAAAGGCTTCATGGTGAAAGTAGCACCGTCATTTTCTATAATTCCCTTAGGTGTACCCAGCCATACTTTGCCGGTACTATTAGTAGCTATTGCGTTGATCTGGTTTACAGGAAGGCCTGCAGCAGTTGTGAAATATTTCCAGTTCTTGCCATCAAATTTAGCAACACCCATATCTTGTTTTGCTCCCGGAATTGCCCACAGGTGGCCGGTATTATCTACCAGCAGGTCAGATAAGAGATTGTCGGGTATCTCTGAATTGCCTTTATTGAAGCTGGTCCAGTTAGAACCATTAAAAAACGACAGACCACCACCTACATAGCCCTTTTCGCCCATCACCATGCCACTCACATATACTTTGTCGGTAGCTGTGATAGCAATATCAGTGATCACCTGCAGCTTCGTTTCAGTAGCCGGTATATTCACAAAATTGCCACCCTCGTATTTTACCAGGCCCTGCGCGGTGCCTATCCACAAGGTATTTTTGCTGTCTGTAGCCAGAGATATAATGTCTGAATAATTAGCAAAACAATCAGATGGTGTTTTCAACTGCTCCATCTTCTTACCATCATAAATAAACAATCCCACACCTGCCACACCAAATACGTGGTTGCCATTGGCCTGTTCAACCATAGCAGTTACATCCTGTCCCCCCGAGAAATTGATCTTCTTAGTGATCTTATTGTCAAGGAACGCATAATTGCCGGCAAAGATCATCCACTGGGAGTACGGCTCATAAGCAGCCGATACCTTAAAAAAACTCAATACTGCTATAAGCAGCGCTACACAACACTTATTCATAAAATTATTTTTTTTAATACTTTCTGAAACGTGGCGCGAAATTAAGCTATTAATATAATAAATGATTAGATAATGTATGTGGATGAAAGAAGGATGGAAATTTTCAATAAGAGATTGGATCATGAAAACTGCAATGGGGAAAGGGGGTTAAGTCATTCTTTTTTATATGCGCTTGCAAATTCTATTGCATGTGTGAAACTGCGATATTATATTTACGCTACACACTGTCTTCACTATGAGTTGTCACCGCTATATTTTTTGTCTTGTGTACTGCCTTTGTGCATTTGGTCGTCTATATGCACAGACCACAAATGACAATCAGATTATCTCCTCTGCAAATCAGCTTATTTCATCCAACCAGTGCGATGCCGCCATCATTAAGTTGGAAGGGGTAAGTGAAGAAGGTAAGCGAACGCTTCCGTTTTACCTGGGAATGGCGAAAGCACATGATTGCAAAAATCATGTAGAGGATGCACTTTATTATTATAAAAAATACCTGGCATTTGGCGGCAACGATTCTGTAAAGAGCAGGGTAGATATATTGAGTAAACAACATCAGGAAGAGCACAAAGCCGAGAGTGAGCAGCAGCATGCCAAAGACCTGTATAGCAGCATGACAGGTCACAAAAAGAAGAGAGGAAAGACAGCGACAATAGACGGCTATTTCCGCTCATACAACCTTGTTGGTATGATCATGACCGCAAGCAAAGACAAACCATATACCTCGGGCCTAAAATACAGCGTTGATTTTGGTTTTCCTGTCTATCATAATAAAGCGGCGATAATCATTAATGTCCAACCTGCTGCATATTTTTCCCCACAGAAAAAATGGTACGCCGGTATAGCAGGCGTTCCAGAAGAAACCGTTTCCGGTCTGAAAAAAGGATATGGCTTAGATGTCTCTGCAACAGTGCCATATTTGTTTATCAATACAAAAAAGAAAGCCGTAGGCGTGGGACCCGTGTTAGGGTACCGTGTGGCGTTTATAGCTGATTATTTGGCAGTAGATATAGATATGCCGGTAGCCCATGCGCCGGTGGTGGGCCTGGAGGCTGTGTACTATACCTCCAAATTTTCAATTGCACTTGATTATAACTATTTCCAATACAGTACAAAAGCACTTGTAACAGGCTTGCCTGCCTTTAAAGCCAACATGAGTATGATAGGCATAAAAATAGGAGTAATGAGATGGCGCTAAAAAAATTATTGGTACGTATACAATTATTGAGTCTGTCACTTATGTTCTGCTGTTCTGTACATGCACAGACAACTACAGACCTAACTTTAATGAACCAGGCCACATCCATTCTACAGGCTGGTCCTTATTGCGATAGTGCCATGAAATGCCTGCAGCAGGTATCTGAAATGGGTAAGGACATGAGCAGCTATAACCTGTCAATGGCTAAAGTGTATGAGTGTAAGGGCAATAAAGAATATGCAGAGATTTACTACGGCAAAGCCTATAAGGCCGGAGCGCGCGGAGATAGTCTCCTGCAAAAAATAGTATCTCTGAGGGATACAGGTATGAGCGCCTCTCCTAATGATTTGCGGCTTGAAAATGAACGCGAAAAATTGCAGAGACAGAACGCAACTTTCAGGAAGCATAAAGATGCCAATATTGAAGATTTCTATGCGCTGATCTCTATGGGCTACTCCACAATGACCGGTGGTAAAAAAGCACTGGTAGTAAACGGCTTAGATTTCTTTTCGGTATCATTCGGGTGGCCGATAATGGAAGACAAGTTCATTCTGGATTTTGATGTATCAATGGGGGTGATCTATGGGCGCAATACAGGCTGGTACGATTACCCCGCTTATCGGGCCAATCCCATTCCTGTAGGCGATGGTCTGGGCTTAAAATTTGGCTTTGAGCCTTCACTCAATTACATTCTGATCAACAGCCACCGGCATACCATAACCGCGGGTGGTATACTGGGAGGACATGTGTTTGCTAATGACGCATGGGTGCAGAATAGAAACGGAGAGGTATCAAGTGCAGGGCAAACATACTTCTGTATAGGACCAAGAATAGCCTATTACGGATGGAAGCACTTATATATATCTGCCCAGTATCTGCACATTGGCTTAAGGACAATAAGAGCGGCGGTAGATAAGAATGCCGAGCTTGTACCTGTAAGCCTTGATCACTGGCGACTAAACGTGGGTGTAAGATTCGGTTTTAACTAACAACATTATTACAACAATAAACTATCAATCATGCGCAAAATTCTATTTCCTTTATTATTACTATGTTTCATTGCTGTAGCTGTATATGCACAGCCACGTGTGGAAAAAAGTGCGCCTATTGAAGAACCTGCTATAGGCAGTTACGACAAAGTACTGCTGATGAAAAGCGGAAAAACCTGCTATGCACATTACTCGGGCGATGGGGCTATTGACCTCAACATCTATGGTACAGACCGAAAGCTGGCATCTCATACAGCCATAAAAAGCCAGCGGTGGGATGGTGATGATTTCAAATCCACCACCATTTTGGGAACATATGACATCAACGGAGAGCTGGTTATTTTTCTGCAGCAGACCGACAAAAAGCATCCTGTGCTCTACAGGTTAAGAATTAATACAGATGATGGAAAGCTGTTAAAAGAAGACATACTGGCGACTACGAAAAAAGGGAATTCCTTTTTTGCTAAGGATAATGTGCAAACCCAGATGAAGGTAGCGAAGGACACTAAATCTGGATGTTATGCTGTTGTTTTTTATGATAATCTTGATGAAGATGCCGACGATGCTATAAAGGTGATGCACTTTGATGAAAAGCACACGTTGCTGAGTACAGCACGCATTAGTTCTCCTGATAAAAAGATCAGGCATATTGTTATCCAGGACATTGCAGTAGAGGGCAATAAGAGTGTGTATCTGGCCACTTATTATGTGGGTAACAGTGAGGAAGAGAGCAAGATATATATATCCAAGCTTAGTGCAGGCGAAACGGCTGTTACTACTAAATCCCTTGACTTTACTGAAGATTTCCGCGGCAGCAACCTACAGATGGCATATAATTATACCACCGGGCAGGTTCAGTTACTTATAGTCGCCTATACCAAGACAAAACGCAATAAAGAATACTACGTTTCATATTTCTGCAATATAAATCCCGCTACACTTGATGTTGCCGGGGTAAAAGAAGTATCTAACGAAAAAGTAACAGCATTTGCGCGCAATTCCCTTGGTGCGGAAGGTGATGGTGATTACATGGGAGTGCCGCAGTGCTTTGTGCTGAACAGCAGGAATGAACCTGTTATTATCAAGCAGGTCCTGGTGATGATCTACCACACCACGTCTAAGGGCGCTACATACCGTGCCGGTACAGCATTTGGCAGTATTGGCATTTCGGAGATGGCTAATGATGGATCGGAAAAGCAATCTTACCTTGTAAAACATACGTCAGCAACTCGTATGGATCTTGGCGCTATGTACATTAAGGATATAAATACGGGAAAATGGGATAATGCCTTTATAAGCCGTAAAATGGGTACGAATATCCAATTTCATTCTTTCAGGTATGTAATTGGAAAAAAGAACAATTACATCATCCACCTTGCTCACAAAAAGGAGATCGATAATCCGGATAATGATAAAATGCATAAAAAGGACTTCGCTGAATCCAAAAATAATGCAGCATACTGCACCATGAGAAACGGTAATATCAGCAATGATTTTTTGTTTGGTAAACCAGTAGGAAAAAAAGACAAGACAACCTGTTTTATGGATGCTGCCGATCAGAACGACGATGGATTGTTTGCAACGATCATAATAGAGCAGAAAGGTAAAAAGACGGAACACAAAATTGCCTGGGTTTCTTTTGAATAATACTATTACTATCTGAACCAATAACCACACAAAATGAGAAGAGCCTGTTTTATCGCTATATTATGCCTGTTGTCATTTACGCAGGTGTTTGCTCAATCAGCAAAAGATGAACAACATTTTAAAGCGGCACAGAGTGCGCTGAAGGAAAAGAAATGTGATGTTGCACTGCGTGAGTTGCAACTGGTGAGCATAGACGGTAAAGATGATATCCGCTATGTGGAGTTGATGGGAGAAATGCATGAATGCAAGGGCAATAAAGATGAAGCTGTTTTCTTTTATCGTAAATATATGGCTGCCCGCCCAAACGATACTACCCAATTCAAGATCAATTATCTTGAATCAGACATTGCGAAAAACGGTGGGTCGAATGATAAGCGCAATATCAACTATAAAAGCACAAACCGTAATTACAAGCTCTTGAACCTGGCGGGTACAGCTATTACCGGTAAGCGCAATGAGTGCAACTACAACAGTGGCTTTAAAATGACACTGACGCGCGGCAGACCTGCATTTCATCATCACGCTGTTTTAGAGTTTGGTGTGGACCTGGGTATACTCGTTAGTCCAAACAAAGAATGGTACGCGAATGCACTGTATACATATCCGGAAAAGATACACAGCATTGGGGCTGCATTCAACCCGGGTCTCAACATTGCACTGATGCCGGTAGTTTACAAGAACAAAAAACTTTCGGTAGCGGTAGGCCCAACCGCCGGTTTTACTATGCTGGCTACATTGGGCCATGACTATAGTTCATTTGGCGGTAGCGTTAATGATGATAATTTCTTCTGGAGCTCGCCGATCCTGGGTGTCAGGGGGCGCGTTTACTACAAACATATCTTTACTGCGTTTGCAGAATATAACAAGTTGACACGCGCCAAACTAAGCGTAAACACCGATTACAATGAATACTTCGATATGCCTATAAAAATGAGCATGATCTCTATTGGGGTGGGTATTTACACATCTTTCAATGAATAATAGTTACGTTCAGTAATATAACAAAGGGCAGCACCGTAAAGTGCTGCCCTTTGCAATTATATGCTGGCGCTTACCCCTCCCGCCACTCTTTTCCGGTCATGTTCAGGAATACATCTTCCAGGTTGGCACCCTTTACTTCTTTTTCACGTTTAAAGCCTGAGTCGAGCAACTTATCTATAAGTTCATTTGGGGTGCTAAGGGCTATGATCTTGCCGCTGTCTATAATGGCTACACGCTCACACAAAACTTCGGCCTCGTCCATATAGTGGGTGGTGATCACTACCGTACAGCCACGGTCGCGCAACTGCTTGATCAGGTCCCACAGATTGCGGCGTGCCTGCGGATCAAGGCCAGTAGTAGGTTCGTCAAGAAATATGATCTTCGGCTCATTAATAAGCGTCGTGGCAATAGAAAACCTTTGTTTCTGCCCGCCCGAAAGTTCTTTAAAATTGCTTTTGGCCTTGTCGCGGAGATTCACCGTATCTAATAGTGCCATAGGGTCCACACTGCGGTTGTACAAACCTGCAAACAGGTCTATGATCTGCTTCAGGTTCAGACTTGGATAGTACCCTGCCGCCTGTAGCTGTACGCCAATAATGTTCTTTATAGCCTGAGGGTCTTTATCTAGGTTTATGCCGTCTACTATTACTTCTCCGCTTGTTTTAGCGCGCAGCGTCTCTATGATTTCCAGCGTAGTGGTCTTACCGGCACCATTAGGCCCCAGTAGTCCGAATATCTCCCCTTCCATCACTTCAAAACTGATGCCCTTCACTGCTTCAAAATCACCGTAAGACTTTACCAGGTCCTTTACTTGTATTATTGCACCCATATGCTTTGCGTTTGAGATCGCGCTGCAATTTAAAGTTTATATCCCGATTGCCACCTGACCATGGTTGAAATTACCATCCTGTGGCAATAGTAAGTGGTAACGGCAATGACCAATGTTAATATATGTGAAGCCATTCGCACATAATCCCTGCCTGAAAGGATTATTTTCCTAATTTAGCCTTCTATTATGATATACCGTAGCAAGGCGCCACTGCGCATAGGGCTGGCAGGTGGGGGTACAGACGTAAGCCCATATTGCGACCTGTATGGTGGCGCAATACTTAACGCCACTATTTCTTTGTATGCCTATGCCAGCATTGAGTTGCTGCCTGAGCAGCGCATCATTATCGAAGCGCTGGATAGGGATGAGGTAGTTTCTTATGCCAAAACTGACGAATTACCCATTGATGGCGTGCTGGACCTGGCAACAGGTGCATACAACCATATTGTAAGAAAGTACGGTCCTATGCCTTCGGGTTTTAAGCTGTCTACCGTAGTAGATGCTCCTGCGGGGTCAGGTCTGGGAAGTTCTTCTACTCTCATGGTGGCTATTATCGGTGCATTTGCCGAATGGCTGAATCTCCCTTTGGGCGAATATGACATTGCCCAGATGGCTTACGATATAGAGCGTGTGGAACTGGTTATGGCCGGTGGCAAGCAAGACCAGTACGCGGCAACTTTTGGTGGTGTCAACTTTATGGAGTTTTATGAAGGCAATAAGGTGATCGTAAATCCATTGCGCATAAAGCCCGAATATTTGTACGAACTGGAGAATAACCTCTTGCTGTATTTCACAGCTACAAGTCGCTTGTCGTCTACCATCATTGAGGCGCAGAGCCAGAATGTAAAGGACAAGAACAAAGAATCTATAGATGCTATGCACAATCTTAAGGAGCAGGCATTGATGATGAAGGAAGCGATACTCAAGGGCAACATCGATGAGATAGGCGCAATACTTGATTTTGGCTTCCGCTTCAAGAAGCAGATGGCACAAGGTATATCCAACAGCAAGATGGACGAACTGTACGAAGTAGCACTTAAAGCAGGTGCTACCGGCGGTAAAATATCAGGTGCAGGTGGTGGTGGTTTTATGATGTTCTATTGCCCCGGCAATACACGTTATGGAGTAAAGAAAGCCCTTGAAAACTTCAATGGTCATTTTTCTCCATACCAGTTCACCGAGCGTGGATT
>CANBQQ010000002.1:0-28321 GCA_947371715.1 Flavipsychrobacter stenotrophus | reverse complement strand
TGATAGGAAATTGTTTTTGAAGTTCATTTCCTTGCCGATTGCTGTAATATCTATTAGTTTTTGATTAAGCATATTTGGGTTTATATTAAATTTTATAAATCAATTATTTTTTTGCTATTATAGGTTTTGTGGTCGTTACTATTGAAAAATTATACCTTCTTAAATTTAAATGTCGTTGTATGAAGTCTTTTTTACTTTCCGTTTTGTGTTTGGTGGTCAGTTTATCGTGTTTTGCGGATAAAGTATTTACTCCCAATACAAATGCGTCAATTTCGGGAGCAGCAACTTATTGCCAGAATGCAACGGCAAGCGTGCTGACATATACTTATAATACCTGTAATACCGGTACCGGCACAAATGTTGGAACCGACCTTACAATTACCTGGTATTCCAACACCATCAACTCTGTAGTTGGTGGATCGATGGAGAGTGTAACGTTTGTACCAAGTTCGCTCACCGCGACTGGTTCAACTACATTTCTACCATCTACAACATCTGTTGGCACAACCTATTATTATTGTGTAATCACCTGGGACGGAACCGGCGCATGTAATGCAACTGGAAGTCTGACCAGCGCAGTTACATCAGTTGTTGTTAGTACGGCACCCGATGCGATTGCCGGAACGCTTAGCGGATGTGTGGGCACAGTTACGACGCTCACCAATACAGTTGGCGGCGGAACCTGGACCAGTGCTACAGCAGCGAAGGCTACAATAAATTCGAGCACAGGTGCAGTATCTGCGGTTGCAGCCGGTACCTCTGTAATTAGTTATACAATAGGGACATGTCGTTCAACGGCAACATTTACTGTTAATGCCAACCCCGCAGCTATAACCGGAACAAATACTGTTTGTGAAGGTGCTATAACAACATTTACTGATGCTACAGCAGGTGGAACCTGGAGTTCAAGTGATCCATCTACGGCATCGGTTAATGCAAGTAACCCTGTAGGTATTAGAGGTGTTCTTGCAGGTACTGCTACAATATCTTATACCTTAGGAACAGGTTGTTTTGCTGTTCGTGGTGTTACAGTAAATACTTCACCTGCTGCCATTGGAGGCACATTAAGTGGTTGCGTTGGTACAGTTACTACGCTTACTAATGCAGTAGCCGGTGGTACATGGACCAGTGCTACTGTAGCAAAAGCCACAATAGATGCAAGCACAGGTGCCGTATCTGCTGTCGCTGCAGGTACATCTGTTATCAGTTACACTATAGGGTCATGTCGTTCAACAGCTACATTTACCGTTAATGCTAATCCTGCAGCGATAACCGGTACAAATACAGTTTGCGAGGGTGCAATTACAACATTCACCGATGCTACTGCTGGTGGAACATGGAGTACAAGTGATCCATCAACAGCATCTGTGAATGCCAGCAACCCTGTTGGTGTAAGAGGTGTTCTGGCAGGTACAGCTACAATATCTTACACACTCGGTACTGGTTGTTATGCTGTTCGCGGTGTTACAGTAAATACGGCGCCAACTGCTATTACCGGCACGCTAAATGCATGTATTGGTAACACAGTAACATTATCCAGTACACCAGGCGGTGGCACGTGGACAAGTGCAACGCCAACTAGAGCTTCAATAAATTCAAGCACAGGGGTACTATCAGCTATTGCATCGGGTACCGCTTTAATTAGCTATACCATAGGATCTTGTAGGTCTACAGCCACATTTACTGTCAATGCCAACCCGGCAGCTATTACCGGAACCAATACTGTTTGTGAGGGAGCTATTACGACATTTACTGATGCAACTGCCGGTGGAACCTGGAGTACAAGTGTTCCATCAACAGCGACTATAAATGGCAGCAGTCCTGTAGGTATTACAGGTGTGCTTGCAGGCACTTCTACCATTTCTTATACACTGGGTACGGGTTGTTTTGCAGTTCGTGCAGTAACAGTAAATACTACTCCAAGCGCTATTACCGGCACAACAAATGCTTGTGTTGGTGTGCTCACTACACTATCCAGTTCTCCAGGTGGAGGAACATGGACAAGTGCAACAGTTGCAAAGGCAACTATTTCCGCAACTGGTGTAGTTACTCCTGTAGCTGCCGGTACTTCATTGATCAGCTATACAATAGGTACCTGCCGTGCAACAACAACTTTTACAGTTAATACTACGCCTGCCGCCATTACAGGTACTAATACGATCTGCGAAAATGCAACAACAACGTTTGCTAATACAGTGGCAGGCGGAACATGGTCAATTGTTGATCCGACCATAGCCAGCCTTAACGCCAGCTCTCCGGTAACAATAACCGGCTTGCTCGCAGGCACATCAACTGTGTCTTACACCATTGGTACTTGTGCAGTTGGTCGTGGTCTTACTGTAAATACCACTCCTACAGCAATAACCGGAACCACCAACGCATGTGTTGGTGTGCTAACTACGCTATCCAGCACACCTGGTGGCGGTACATGGACCAGTGCTACAACGGCTAAAGCTACTATTTCGTCCGGTGGCGTTGTTACACCTGTGTCAGCAGGAACCTCTTTAATCAGCTATACAATCGGGGCTTGCAGATCTACAGCAACGTTTACTGTTAATACTACCCCTGCTGCTATTACCGGTACAAATACGATCTGCAGATTTGCTACAACCAATTTTACAAATAGTGTTGCCGGAGGAACTTGGTCGACAAATGATGCCGCAATTGCTACTATCAATGCCAGCTCTCCTGTTACAATAACAGGTGTTACAGCGGGTAACACAGCAATTTCATACACAATCGGTACATGTGCTGTAGGACGTACAATTACAGTTAATGATGGTCCTGCAGCAATAACGGGTACAACTTCTGCATGTATGGGAACTTTGACTACTCTTTCAAATGCTATTGCCGGTGGTACCTGGACAAGTGGTGCAACTACTAGAGCTACTGTTACATCTGGAGGAGTGGTTACGGCGGTTACGGTTGGTACGGCTGCGATCAGCTATACGATCGGCACTTGCCGGTCTATTGTTACCTTTACTATTAATGCGAACCCGGGTGCTATAACAGGCTCGAATACAGTGTGTGAAGGTTCTGTTACTACTTTTACTGATATTACTGCAGGAGGTACCTGGAGTAGTGGTAATGTTGCTATAGCAACTGTAGATGCAAGTAACCCTGTTGGTGTTACCGGAGTTAGTGTGGGTACAACATTTATTACTTATACTATACCTACAAGTTGTTTTGTAACCAAAAGCGTAACCGTCAATAACACGCCTGATCCGATATCAGGTGCATCCGGTGTCTGTCTTGGTTTCCAGACAACGCTATCTAACACTGTTGGTGGAGGTACATGGACAACTTCCGCACCTACCGTGGCTACGATCACATCCGGTGGTGTTGTTACAGGTTTAACTGCCAATTCAGCTACAATAACCTATTCTGTTGGTTCTTGCAATGTAACGTTGCCTTTTTCTGTAAACTCAAATCCCGACGCTATTACGGGTACGGCAAGTGTATGTGAAGGCTCGGTAACTACATTGAGTAATTCAACCCCGGGAGGATCCTGGAGTTCTGATAATTCGTCTGTTGCAACTGTAGATGCCAGTGACCCTGTAGGTGTGACCGGTGTTTTGGCAGGAACAACAACTATATCATATACATTGCCAACATCTTGCTACTCAACTCGTACACTTACGGTTAACCCAACACCCGGAGCAATTACAGGAACGAATTATGCCTGCGAAGGGTCGACAACAACACTCAGCAATCTGCTGGGAAGTGGTGTATGGACTACTTCGGATGCGGGCATAGCCACTGTCAACGCTTCAAGTGGTGCTATTACAGGTGTTTTAGCGGGGACTGCTAATATTAGTTATACAGTGGGAACTTGTTATAATACTACAGGCTTTACAACCTTGGGTACGCCTGATGCTATTGCCGGTGAAAGTTCTGTTTGTGTCGGTGCTTCAACTACGTTTACCAATTCAGCTTTGATGGGTACCTGGAGCTCTAACGATCCGACTATCGCGACCGTAGATGCTACCACAGGTGTTGTTACAGGTGTATTGGCAGGCAGCACAACCATAACTTATTCTAATGGCTGCGGTACGCCTGCTGTGAAATCAATCGATATTCATACAGTTCCGGATATGCCGGCTGCTATCACAGGTACATTTAGTTTTTGTACAGGAACAGTATCTACACTTGGTGATGTTACCGCATCTGGTACGTGGAGCAGTGCTTCTACCGGTGTTGCGACAATAACTACCGGTGGAGTGGTTACTGGTGTATCAGGCGGTACTTCAACAATCTCTTATAGCTTTACTAATGAATGTGGTACTACAGCCGCTACCCAGGATGTAACTGTTGTTGACTATCCGATCGCAGCAATCACTTCAGCTGAAAATCCTTGTATGAACTACTCAAGTGCGATAGTGTTTACAGGTACAAGCGGTGCTTCAATTGTTTACAATATTGATGGCGGATCGAATGTTACAGAAACATTAACCGGTGGTACTTTCAATCTTGTGACCGGAACCCTTTCTGCAGCACATGTATATGAATTAGTAGAAGTGCACAATGCAACCTGTACTACAACATATGACACTTTCGCTACGCTGATCCCAATACCTATGCAGTGGGTGGGTGGTACATTTGCGCACGAAACTGAATGGGAAAGAGCTTCTAACTGGTCATGCGGTTTTGTACCAGGTGATACAACTGATGTGACTATCCCTTCAGGCACTACTTATAGCCCGTTGATATCAACAACAAGAATAGTATATACAAGAAACCTGACTGTCGCATCCGGTGCGTCAATAAGCGCAGACGTTGACGCATTTTTATACGTAAAGGGCAACCTTAGTAATGGCGGTACTTTTATGGGAGATGGTAATTTGAGTCTGTTTGGTTCATCCGCTCAGACCATAACCGGCATAGGTAACGTAAGTAATTTTGAACTAAATAACAGCACCGGTGCTACCATCAATACAGGCGCAAGAATGACAATTGTGAAGTCTATAACTATGACTGCAGGTACATTGACAACCCATGATAGCCTGACGCTGGCATCTGACGCAAGTGGAACTGCAAGGGTTGCACCAATTACTTTTGGTTCTTCAATTTCAGGTAACGTAAAAGTTATGCAGTATATACCGGGGAATTACCGCCGTTATCGTTTCTGGAGTCATCCTTTCACTTCTTCCATCTCATTGAGTCAGGTGCAGCAGTATATGGATATTACAGGTCAGGGAGGCTCAGCAAACGGGTTTACTACAACATCGTCAAACAACCCATCTTGCTACAGATACGATCCTACTGTTGGTAATTCATCGTTGTCTTCTGATCCAGGTTGGAGACCGTTTACAAAGATCAATGCTTTGGCTGCCGATTCTAATATTTTCCATCGTTATCAGGGAATTCGCTTATTCTACCGCGGTGCTAAGGGACAGGGATTAGGATTCATTACCAACATAGTTGATCCTAATACTATTGGAATGGTTGGTGCACTTAACCAAGGTGACCAGACAGTTGCCCTTGTAAAGGGTGGTGGTGCAAACCAGGACTATAACATGGTGGGTAATCCTTACGCATCTCCTGTAGATATAGGCACAGTTTGCTACAATGCAAAAACAGATGGTAAAGTGGTAGGCCCGGCTTTCTACGTATGGGATCCGTTCCTTGGTGCTGGTGGTCAGTTCCGTGCTATTACAATAGGTGTCGGTGCGGCCAGTCCTTATTATTTACAGGGGAATTCATGTTTCCAGGTACGTGTTGCCAACGATGGAGATGCGCTTACATTTAGTGAAAGTAACAAGGGTGTGAGTTCGACCCACAACTTATTGAAGACAAGCCCAGACGATGTATCACTGGTAATTTACGATGCAGACTATAATCCATGGGATATGTTGTCAGTTAAGTTCAATGAAACTGCAACTGTTAATGAAGACAACGATTTCGATGCCGCTAAGCTACAGGGTGGTGACTTGAACTTCTACACATTATCTGCCGACGGTAAAAAATTGGCTATTGATGCGCGACCATTCGCTGAGGACGGCGTAGTTGCACTGGGAATCAATACTCAGTTCAACAAGGAATATATTATCAAATCGGAATCAGTAGTTACACCTGGAAACAGTCCGGTGTATCTGCACGATAAATTGATGAACAAGTATGTTCAATTGGATAAAGGAACCGAATACAGATTTATGGTTGACAATAACACTGCAACACAAGGTGAACAACGATTTGAATTGTCTATGAAGCCGGGTTCTGCACAAATTGCTGCTACAAAGATCACTCTGTCTCCTAATCCTGCAACTGATGCTGTTACTATTGCTTATAGCAGTGCAAGTGCAGATAACGTGTCGATCAGAGTTTTAGATGTTACCGGTGTAAGTGTTTATAATAGAAACTGCGGAGTAATGCAGTCTGGTAATATTAATATTTCTTTGAAGGACCTTTCATCAGGAATTTACATGGTAGAGATAACTTCAGGTACCAACAAATCAGTACACCGTTTGGTTAAAGAATAATTGAAATAATTGAGTGAAATGAAGAAGGCATCCAGGTAATAGGATGCCTTCTTTTATTTTCACAGATTGACCATAGAACCTATTGAATTTCCCCGGCTATTTGATTGCGTTTAAACTATTTTAGTTTGGTGACAGTCCAATTGTTGCGTTATATTTGCCTTGGCAACTTTTCAATAATCATGAACGATATACTGGTGTCTATTTGAATGGATTATATTTTTATATTTAATTTATTTTTGAAAATTGTCGAAAAAAATATACTTGTTATTTAATTCATGCATATTTTTACAATCCCTCATCTCTTGAAAATTATTCCCGCAAACGCTAACAACTAAACTTCTAATAAACTACACATATGCAGCATAAAGAGGGCTATGTAAGCCATGAAATTGAACATGGAATTGCGACTATTGAATTTTTTCATCCGGCGAGTAATTCATTACCTGCGGCAATTCTAACAGACCTTGCAAAAACGATCAATGATGTAGGTATCGATAATAGGGTAAAGGTCATCGTATTACGTAGTGCAGGTGACAGAGCGTTTTGTGCCGGTGCATCATTCGAAGAGTTAATGGCTATCAATGATGTTGCTGAGGGAACAAAATTCTTCAGCGGATTTGCACACGTGATCAATGCTATGCGCAAGTGCCATAAGCTTATCATTGGTAGGGTGCAGGGCAAAGCTGTTGGCGGCGGTGTAGGAATTATTGCAGCTACTGATTACGCTATTGCAACGGAAGAATCTTCAGTTAAGCTTAGTGAATTGGCTGTAGGTATAGGTCCATTTGTGGTAGGGCCAGCAGTGGAACGTAAGATAGGTCTTTCGGGTTTTTCTCAATTGGCCATTGATGCTACAGAATGGCGTTCTGCTGAATGGGCTAAACGACATGGTTTATATTCTGAGATACACAAGTCATTGTCTGACGTAGATGATTCAGTAAATAGCCTCGCAGACAGGTTGGCTCATTCAAGTCCTGATGCTATGGGGCAACTGAAAAAAGTTTTCTGGCAGGGTACAGATCATTGGGATTCATTATTGTCAGAACGTGCTGCTATTAGCGGTCGCTTGGTGTTAAGTGATTTCACCCGTAATGCTATTAATGCCTTTAAAACTAAGCCTGCTAAAGCATAACAGACAAACAAAGCATTTATTTTGTAGCCGCGAACGAAAGTTCGCGGCTATTCTTTTTGCTGAATCACATACATCCGAATTGGCGCGTGTGTAATGTGCAATTAAACCAATGAGCAAATAACAATTGCTTACTTTTGCTGCATGTATACGCTGAAGAAAAGCCTGGGGCAACATTTTTTGCATGATGAAAATATGTGCCAGAAAATTGTTGCGCTTCTGGATGTAAAGCCGGGAATGAATTTACTGGAAGTAGGCCCCGGTGGTGGTGCTATAACAAAGTACCTCTTACAGCTACCTGATGTGGCATTTAAGGCCATAGAAATAGATACAGAGAAGATAGACTACCTAAACAAGACATACCCTGCTATAGTGGGCAAGATCATTAGTAAAGACATTCTTCAGGCTGATATTCCTTTTGAAGACCACTTTAGTGTAATTGGCAATTTCCCTTACAATATTTCATCACCGATCTTATTTAAAATACTCGATTGGGAGCCTCAGGTGCAAGAGGTTATTGGTATGTTTCAGAAAGAGGTGGCAATGCGTGTTGCGGCCGGACCAGGTAGTAAAACCTACGGCATCTTAAGCGTGCTTATGCAGGCGTTTTATAAGGTAGAATTTATGATAGAAGTGCACGAGAACTGCTTTACTCCGCCACCGAAAGTAAAAAGCGGTGTGCTCAAATTTACCAGCTTACACAACCCGCATAATATCAATGATAAAAGGAAATTCAAGATACTGGTAAAGGCTGCATTTGGCCAGCGCAGAAAAACGCTGCGCAATGCCTTAAAAAGTGTTGTCCCTGCTGCTGCATTGGCAGAACCGATCATGGATAAACGTGCAGAGCAGTTATCTGTTCTGGATTTTGTTGGACTTTACGAACGATACTTTTTATGATTGGAGAGAAGGGTAGGGTACTCATAGCAGCACCCGTTCACGAAGTGTTGATCGAAGGACTTATAGCTGCGGGATATACCTGTGATGTGCATGAGCACATCACGCAGTCTACGGCGCATACACTTATCGCAGATTATGTAGGTGTCATCACCTCCACCCGGTTGCAATTAGATAGCGTTCTGCTTGACCTGGCAACTA
Organism: Flavipsychrobacter stenotrophus; assembly: GCA_947371715.1. GTDB lineage: Bacteria > Bacteroidota > Bacteroidia > Chitinophagales > Chitinophagaceae > Flavipsychrobacter > Flavipsychrobacter stenotropha_C. The sequence continues at coordinate 19,615 of CANBQQ010000002.1, read as the reverse complement.
ACCTTAAGTGGATAGGAAGAATGGGCTCCGGAATGGAAGTGATAGACGTACCTTATGCTACACGAAAGGGAATAGCGTGCTATAGCAGCCCAGAAGGTAATTGCAATGCAGTTGGCGAGCATGCTGTGGGTATGCTTCTGGACCTTAACAGGCGCATAACTATCAGCAATAGCGAAATGAAGCATGGTTTGTGGCTTAGAAATGAGAATAGGGGTGTAGAACTGGAGGGAAAAACAATTGGAATCATTGGATTTGGGCATACCGGCAGATCATTTGCAAAAAAATTGCAGGGTTTTGATATGAATATATATGCATATGACAAGTATAATGCTGAAAATTGCCCTTCATATGTGACTATACTGCCAACTATGGAGAAAATATTTCTGGAAGCAGATATTATAAGTTTTCATGTTCCATTGCAGGATGATACCCTAAATTATTTTAATTGGGAGTATATATCTAGCATTAATAAAAAAATTACTTTGATCAATACTTCACGTGGCCAGGTGGTTAACACAATTGATCTGTTGAGGGGGATAAAAGAGGGCAGAATTGCTGGTGCATGCCTCGATGTTTTTGAGCAGGAGCCGCTTTCGGCCATGACCGAAGAAGTTAAGGACGCAATGGCAGAGCTTATGAAAATGCATAATGTCATCACTACTCCACACATTGCCGGGTACACTTTTGAGGCCTTGTATAAGATGAGTTATACTCTTCTTAATAAGATAAGTATTTAATAGTCAAATATTTATGTAGATAAATAAAAGTGTTTTTTATTTGTTGAAAGGAAGATCAGTTATCTGATAAATTCAAATCTTCAGCCTTGGCAATTGATCCTTTAACAGCTTATTGTCGGACTAAATACAATTGAAATATTTCAATATTTGTTATTTGCTAGGTTGTAGCAAGTTCAGAGGAAAATCAACTTCCCGCCCTACGCTACCTCGCATCCGGAGGGCATTCGGTTATTGAATATTTTAGCTGATTGGTAATTAATTTCTCCTTTTTTGTGATTTTTTTTTGTTTTTACCCAAGTTTTCTTGTCAGCATTTCGTCTTATTGTTAGGAGCTTTTAACACAAAATTGATTTTCTGTTAAACTTGTGAATAAAAGGGGGAGAAAATATATTTCTGAACTGGCCTATTTTTAACGTTTTTTTTTATCTTTACGCCCTCATTTGATAATAATTTATTAATTTGAATATGAATCGGACATTACGTTATCTGCTATTACTCGTTTTTATTGGGCTGTCAGGGTCAGCCATTGCCCAGGAGATCCTGGGTACTGTTACCGACAATAAGAAAGAACCGCTGGTGAACGCCACGGTACAGGTGAAACAGGGAGGTATTAGTAAAGGTGGTACCGTTACTGACTTTGATGGTAAATACAGCATAAAACCATTAGATCCAGGGTATTACGATGTTACAGTGTCTTACGTTGGCTACAAAACAGCCACTACTACACGTGTTATTGTATCTCCTGGCGAAAAGACTGGTCTGAATTTCTCAATGGAGTCAAGCACAAGTCTTAAAGAAGTTGTGATCAAAGATTACAAGAAGCCATTGGTAGATAAGTACAAGCACTCTACAACACTTACTTCAGATGAAATAAAAAACAAGCCAACAACACAAACTGTTGACCTTGTAGCTCAAACTCCCGGTATCTACCAGCAAAAGCGTGGTGGTGGTCTGAACTCAGACGGGGGTCGTAGCTCAGGTAACCTCTATGTAATTGATGGTGTGCAGGTACAGGGTTCACAAGGTATTGATATGGCACAGGGTGCTACCGAGCAGCTTGAAGTTATCTCTTCAGGTATCCCTGCTAACTATGGTGACGTATCTGGTGCGGTTATCAACATCACATCTAAGGGTGTTGCGCGCAAGTTCAATGGTGGTGTTCGTCTCCAGCATTCTATCGATGGTTACAGAAACAACCTTGCATCTTTTTCTTTGGCTGGTCCGTTGTTGAAGAAAAAATTTGCCGATTCTACCCGCAAGCCGGAACCTGTTATGGGTTTCTCACTTAGCGGTGACTATTACAATGATCAGAACAGGTATCCTTCTTACAATCCTGAATATGTTACAAAGAGCGATGTTTTGGATAACCTTAGGAAGAATCCTTTAAAGATAGTTGCGGATAACAGCGGTTTGCCTGTTTACAACTATGCTTCTAACTATATCACCCGCGACCAGTTGTCTACAACTCGCCGCCCACCTAACAATACTACACAGGAATTACGTTTGAATGGTAAGGTTGATTACAAATTGACTGATAACATGCGTGTTGCTGCAGGTGGTATGTTCGATTACACAAAGAATGACCTTTACAGCAGAGGAAGAAATTTGTTTGCTTCTGATGCAACTCCTGTACAGAATACTTATACAGGTCGTGGCTATGTACGTTTCAATCAGAAATTTGGTAAGCAAGGTGGTTTCGACACCGGTAAGCACAGCATCATTTCTAATGCTGCTTACTCAGTGCAGGTCGATTACCAGAAATTATATCAGAATTCTCAGGATCCGGTGTTTAAGGAAAACATCTTCAACTACGCATACGTAGGTAGATTTGATAAAGAATACCGTGATTTCTATTTGCCAAATCAATATGATTCGATCAGTGGCAGAAGAGGTACAGTATTGTTAGGTTCAATTCCTACCGGCATCAACTTTACAAGATCTGAATTGAACCCTGGTCTTGCAAACTATACTACTCAGTACTACAATTCTATTGGTGATAACCACCCGGCAACTATCAACCAGCTGCAAGCAAGAAATGCTATGGCTAATGGTGATGAGCCAGCTTATACTTATGGTATGTTCCTTAGCCCTGGTGCTACACAGAGCTACTACTCTAACTTTACATCTAACCAATACGCATTATCTGTAGATGCACAGTTCGACCTGAAGATCGGAGCGATCAAGCATGGTATTGAATTTGGTTTATATTATCAGCAGCGTATCCAGAGGTCTTACAGCGTAAGTGCTAACCTTAATGGATCTGGTACTGCATCTCTCTGGCAGCAGATGAGGCAGTTGGTTAGCAGCAAAGACAATGGTAACTTATCATTGGATAAGAACAACCCTATCTTCGTAGTTAACGGTAAGCATTACACTCTAGAGGATGTAAACTCTGGTGCAGTTATACCTGGCCCAACAGATACGATCATGTATAACTACAAAAATCCGGTTCAGACTCCATTTGACAAGAACCTGAGAAAGAAGCTTGGTTATAGCAGCACACAGGATATCAACATCGATGCACTTGATCCATCAACATTCTCTCTGGATATGTTCTCTGCAGATGAATTGTTGAACAGTGGTAACTCTTTTGTTAACTACTACGGTTATACTTACACCGGTGGAGCGCAGAACGGAACAGTTAACTTTAACGATTTCTGGACAGCAAAAGATGCTAACGGTAACTACACTCGTCCTATCGGTGCTTTCAGCCCTAACTACATAGCTGGTTATGTATTGGATAAGTTTGAGTATAAGAATATCCTTTTCAACGTAGGTGTACGTGTAGAAAGATATTCTGCTAACACTAAGGTGTTGAAAGATCCATACTCTTTGTATGCTACGAAAAATATCAGCGAAACTTCAGGTGCTGGTAACCCACTAGGTCGCCACCCTTCTAACCTTAGTAATGAATCTGTTGTTTATGTGAACGATAACTCTTCATCTAACCCGCAGATCATTGGTTACAGAAATGGTAACAGCTGGTATGATTACACAGGTAAGTACATTGAAGATCCTTCAGTTTTGAAAGATTATTCTAATGGTCGTGACCCTCAGCCTATGTTGGTTGACAACAAAAAGATCACAGATGCTGATTTCAACGCCAATCAGTCATTTACAGACTACAATCCGCAGGTTACAGTTATGCCGCGTATCCAGGTAGGTTTCCCTATCACAGAAAACTCTAACTTCTTTGCGCACTATGACGTATATGTTCAGCGTCCTTACCCTACAGGTCTGGGTATAGCTACAGCATACGATTACTACTATCTAAACCAGAACTCTAACCAGATCATCAGTAACGCTAATCTGCGTTCTCAGAAAACTTTTGACTATGAGTTAGGTTTCGAGCAGGTTATCGGTAAGTCAGCTGCCTTGAAGATCATCGGTTTCTACAAAGAGCGTAAGGATATGATCACAGTTCAGCCATACTTGTATGCATGGCCTACTACTTATTACACTTACGGTAACCGTGACTTCTCTTCTACTAAGGGTGTTAAGTTGAACTACGACATGCGTGCTACCAAGCATTTGACAATGAACATTGCTTACACATTGCAGTTTGCAGAAGGAACAGGTTCTTCTCCATATTCTACAAATGGTGGTGGCGGTGGCCAGATATCTCCACAGGGTCTGTTACAGAGCTTCATCGAAGCTGGTTTGCCTAACCTGCGTTACATATCTGCTCTGGATTACGATTCTCGTCATAACATCAGTGCTAACTTTGATTACCGTTTCAAGAAGGGTGAAGGTCCTGTAGTTGGTAACAGACACATCTTCGAAAATTCAGGTCTTAACCTGGTTGGTAGAACAAGAAGTGGTGAGCCATTCACAAGGTTTGCAAATGCACAGGGTAACACTGTAATTGGTGGTATCAACGGTTCTCGCCTTCCTTGGCACTTCGGTATGGATGCTCGTATCAATAAGGATTTCACATTCAGCTTTGGTAAGAAGTCAAAGGATGCTGAAGTTGCAGGTATCAAAACCGGAAGACCGCAGAATCTGTCAGTATTCATCTATTGCCAGAACCTGTTGAACACTCGCGAAATACTTGGAGTATATGGTTACACCGGTCGTCCTGATGATGATGGCTTCCTGACATCTTCATTTGGTTTGCAGAAGATACCACAGCAAATAAACCCACAGTCTTATATTGACCTGTACAAGATCAATACTAACTCTCCGGGCAATTTCAACTATGCACGTACTATAAACCTTGGTTTGGAATACAATTTTTAATTTCTAATTTCATTATAACTTTATTAAGTTATGAATATCTCGAAAAAAATACGAATTGCGGGAACCCTTTCTTTAATTGGCATATTAGGGGTTAGCGGGCAGGTCAGCGCTCGTGAGAATGTTAACGCAACCGGTCATAAAAGCCAGTTGAAGACAACGGTTACAGGTTGTCAGCCAGCTGTGTCGGCTATCGACCTTGACATTAACAATGTTAGAGCCAGGTTGATGACCGGTGGTGATATGTGGTGGAATATTGGTCTTGAAGTGGCCGCTTATGAGATCCCCAAAAATTCTGGTAAGAGTTCGCAGTTCGCTGCTTCTTGCTGGATCGGTGGATTTGATAAGCAGGGTCAGTTGAAGGTTGCCGCCCAGACTTATCGCCAGGATGGTAATGACTATTGGCCGGGTGCGCTCGACGTAGTTACCGCAAAGATCACTTCTGATGATTGCGCCAACTGGGATCGCTTCTGGAAAATAGAAAAATCTACAATCAATAAGTTCATTGAGCTTTCAAAGACCGGTGGTAATGTTGATGGTTCTGAATTCGATGCCATCCGTCAATGGCCGGCATCTGGTAACGCTGCACACACAAAGGGTGCTAACGGCGGACCACTTACTTTAAGCTCTACATCAAGCTACGCGCCTTTTGTGGATCTTAACGGTAACGGTAAGTACGAGTACTCAAATGGTGAGTATCCGGATATCAGAGGTGACCAGTTTATCTGGTGGGTAACCAATGATGCCGGTAACGTTAAGCAGCAGACTCAGACTTCTGCAATGGGTATTGAAGTGCAGACATCTGCATTCGCATACTCTACACAGGACTTCCTGAATAACGCTACTTTCTGTAATTACAGGGTTATCAATCGTGGTTCATTGACCATCGACAGCACCTACATAGCAGTATGGGATGACTGTGACCTTGGTTACTACAAAGATGACTTCATCGGTTGCGATACTTCTCGTGGTTTGGGTATCATGTACAATGGTTCTTCAAGCGATGGTCAGGATGGTGGTTATCCGGTGAATAGCTATGGTGCTAATCCTCCGCAGATCGGTCTTGACTTCTTCCAGGGCCCTATCCGCCCTATTAAGCGTCTGGGTATGAGCGATACTTTCGAGCGTCTTAAAATGACCAACTTTACTTACTATAATAATGACTTCAGTAACTACGGTAACCCATCTAATGGTGTTCAGATATATAACTATATGACTGGCTCTATTAGAAATGGTGATCGTTTCAGAAATGACTTTAAGGGTCCTGGTGTTCCTTCTACAGGTTTCGGTGATGGCCCTATTTCTAACTTTGTATTCACTGGTGATCCTGGTGATAGAACTACATGGTCTGAGTGTGCTTGTGATAACCAAAGAAATGACCGCCGTTTCATATTCTCTTCCGGTCCTTTCGAGTTGCTTCCGGGTGCTACCAATGACATCACTTTTGGTTGTGTTTGGGCATCAGGTGTGGGCGGTTGTCCTAACACAGATTTCAAAACCATCAAGAGTATTGATGATGGTGCACAGGCTTTGTTTGAAGCTGGTTTCAAAACTACTGAAGGTCCTGAAGCGCCACGTTTGGTTGTTCGTGAATTGGATCGCAGGTTGGTATTCTACATGATCAATGATTATGGTAGCAATAACTATGCAGAGAACTACGGTCGTTTGGATGGTCTTTACAAGGATTCAAGCAAATACCATCAGGTAGTATCTAAGGCGAAAGCTGAGAACAGTGCAGATACGCTTTACAAATTTGAAGGTTACCGTGTATTCCAGTTGGCTAATGCTAACGTAACATCTGCTGAAATTTTTGATCCTACCACTGGTGAGGTTGATAATACAAAGGCTTATGAAGTATTCCAATGCGACCTTTCTAATAAAGTAACAAAGATCATCAACTACTCTAAGGTTACTTCAGTAAGTGATACTTCTTGGGTTCCTCATATCAAGGTTATCGGTAAGGACAGCGGTATTACTCACAGTTTCCAGATCACTCAGGATCAGTTCTCTAAGGTGGCTGATAAATCTCTGATCAACTATCATAACTACTATTTCGTTGCTATAGCTTACGGTTACAACAACTTTGCTCCATTTAACTCGCAAGGTCCGAATTATAACAAGACTCAGGATCAACCATACATAGGTAGTGCGCATGGTGCAGGTGGTATCAACATTCCTATTGCAGTAGGTATGCCTAATCCTGCTAATGGTGCAATGGGTACTACTTTGAATGCTGACTTCGGTTCAGGTATCATTGTTACTCGTGTACAGGGTTTAGGTAATGGTGGTAATGTAGTTGAGTTGAGCGATGCTTCAAGAGATGAGATTTTGCAGGATACTGCTATAGCAAGAGCAGTTTACAATCAGGGTCAGGGTCCGATCAACGTAACAGTTGTTGATCCGGTTAAGGTTCCGGCTTTGGATTGGGTATTCCAGTTGAATGGTCCATTGTCTGGTTCTAACCTGAGCAGTGATGCAACATGGTCTTTGACAGCTAAGAAGAATGGCGCAGTAGTAGAAACTATCTACAGCGAAAGAAGCATCAGCGCTATCAATGAACAGATCATTGAAAAGTATGGTTTGTCAGTAAGCGTTAAGCAAGCAAACGCCCCAGGTGTTGAGCAGGATAACGGTAATGGTTATATCACATCAAATGTTGTGTTTGCTGACAAATCAATGCCTTGGTTAGCGGGTGTTGCAGATCAGGAAGACAGTAGCTTTGCTAACTGGATCAGGTCTGGTAACAAAACAAATTACTCACCTAACTATAGCACTGGTAATCCATGTGATTTTAATGACAACAAACTGGATACTTTCCAGGTTTATGAGAACATGTTTGCTAACTTCACTCCATTGAACAAGACATGGGCTCCATATCCATTAGCTTCGCCTTTCTACGGCAGGCACTATGGTAGTGGTACATCATGCGGATTCCAGATAGCGTTTACTGCAGCAAATCAGAATTCTGCTACTATGGCTCAGTTGCCTGACGTAAACCTTGTGTTTACTGATGACAAATCTAAATGGACAAGGGTATGTGTTGTTGAAGAGCAGGAAGATTCATTGCTGGCTGAAAACCATGGCAACAAATTCTATCTTAGAAGGCATGCAGGCTGGAATGGTGAAGTTGATGCTGCCGGTCGTCCTGTATACTCTGACAGATCTGAAGACAGAAGTATGTCTTGGTTCCCTGGTTATGCTATCGATCAGGTTACAGGTCAGAGATTGAATATCGTTTTCGGTGAAGATTCTTACCTTGGTCAGGATAACGGTGCAGATATGATCTGGAACCCTTCTGGTAACACGTTCAGCCCTTATGACAACTCTGCAATATTTGGTGGTAAGCATATTATCTATGTATTGGGTACTAAGTATGATGCTGATGCTGATTTCGTAACTAAGGTTAAAGCTTCTGCTCCAACTAATACATTGCTTAAGAATGCTTACGCATTGGCTCGTTGGATAGGTTTCCCTACAGTTAATCCTGCGTCTCCTCTGAAGAGCCTGAAAGATGGTTTGATCCCTACTGAAACTACATTGAGGTTCAGGGTTAATCGTCCATACGCTCCTTACAGAACGAACACTGATACAACGGATATGATCAACCTGACTGCAGGTCGCACAGCTTGGCCTTACTATACATTCAGTACTTCTGAATTGGCGCCATCTACACTTGCTGATAATCCTGATAAGAATGGTTTGTTAGACAGGATCAAGTCTGTACCTAATCCTTACTACGGTTACTCTGGTTATGAAACAAGCCGTTACGATACAAAGGTGAAGATCATCAACTTGCCTGCTCGTACTACTGTTCGTATCTACTCACTTGATGGTACACTTGTTCGTACACTTTCAAAGAGCGATCCAAACACTTCTTACATAGATTGGGATGTTCGTAACTCAGCGGGATTACCTATAGCAGGTGGTATGTATCTGATGCATGTTCAGGCTGAAGGTATTGGTGAAGTTATCCTGAAATGGTTCGGAGCAATGCGCCCGATAGATGCAACAACTTATTAATCTCATTTACAGGCAGGGAGCGCTGCTCCCTGCCAATAAATAATACAACAAGCATATAAATATGAAAAAACTTTCAAATAGCACTCTTGTTGCCATCTGCGCTTTGGGTATTTCTTTTACTTCATTTGCTGGTAACAAAGATCGTATAGGTCAGTCGGGTGCACCGGAGTTAATTATTAATCCTTGGGCTCGTACTACCAGTTTGTTCGGTAACAACGGCTCTTTTGTAGGCGGTCTTGAGGCAATGAAATGCAATATTGCAGGTCTGGCTATAGATAGTACTACAGAAGTTGGTGTATCTCATGGTGTTTATCTTTCAGGTTCTGGTATCAATATCAACAATCTTGGTGTTGCTCATAATATCGGTCATGACAATGTTATTGGTATCAATATCATGTCTATGAGCTTTGGTGATATACCTGCAACCGATTATTTCAACCCGGATGGTTACGGAACTTATCATCCGCAGTACCTTAACGTACAGGTTGGTTTTGCACGCCAGTTCTCGAAGAACATTAACGCGGGCTTCGGAATGACCTACGTTTCTGAGCAGATCAATAACATTAATGCCCTTGGTTTGGCATTTGAAGGTGGTATTCAGTATGTGACAGGTAAAAAAGATAATTTCCATATCGGTGTCACACTTCGTAACCTGGGTACTAACATGAAGTTCTCTGGTACCGGTTTTGCTATCAACGCTGACCAGCCGCAGTCTTCTCCTGCTTATACTATTTCTGTTAATTCACCTTCAGATAAGTTCAGCATGCCTACTTATTTGAATCTTTCTGCCGCTTACGATTTTTATCTTGATGAAAATCACGTGCGCAACGCAGACAGCTTGCCAATGCACAAGTTGACGATCATGGGTAGCTTTACGTCTAACTCATTCATCAATGACTACATAGGTGTTGGCGCTTCTTATACCTATAAGAATATGTTCAGCCTTAATGCAGCATACAGGTATGAAAAGGGTATCGGTAATGCAGATAATACAACTACTATGTATGTTGGGCTTTCTGCTGGTGCTACTGTTCAGACTCGTATTGGTGCAAACGGTCCTTCTCTGGCTATCGATTATTCATACAGGCCAACTCAGCGCCCTGCAAATGGTGTGCATATGATATCACTGAGGTTCACTCGCGCAGGCGGTGCAACTAAGGATGATGAATAATCAATTTTCTCCTTATTAAGGTACTTTATTAGTTATATTTCCGTATTTTTGTTGTGCAACGCTTCTGTAAAAGGGAGCGTTGTATTTTTTTTCTATTTACAATAAATAAAATTATAATGTCTGAATTGAATTATTTGACAAAGGAGACTTTAGCTCAGATGAGGGAAGAATTAACCAAGCTGAAGACTACCGGCCGTGCGGAAATTGCGCATGCAATAGCCGAGGCGAGGGAAAAAGGTGATTTGAAAGAAAACGCTGAATATGACGCTGCCAAAGAAGCTCAGGGGCATCATGAAGCAAAGGTTGCTCAATTAGAGCATGTTATTTTGAATGCACGCGTTATTGATGTTAAAGATATTGATATTAGCAAAGTGTCTGTACTTAGTACAGTAACCGTTACTAACCTCGCCAGCAAAAAGACTTTAGTTTACAAGATTGTTTCTGAAAGCGAAGCAGATCTGAAAGCCGGCAAAATATCTGTTACTTCTCCTATTGGTAAGGGCCTTTTGGGTAAAGCAATTGGTGAGATAGCTGAAGTAAGTGCACCAAGTGGTACTTTTAAATTTAAAGTAGAGAATATTTCTGCATAATCATGAGTTCAATATTTTCTAAGATCATCGCCGGAGACATTCCTTGTCATAAGATCGCTGAAGACGATAGCTTTATCGCTTTCCTCGATATCACTCCAATACGGGAAGGACACGTATTGGTGGTGCCAAAGGTGGAAGTAGATAAAATATTTGATGTAAACGATGATTTGCTGGCAAAATGGTTGGTATTTGCAAAACCTGTTGCTAAAGCAATAGAAAGAGCATTTCCATGCGATCGGTGTGGAATAAGTGTGATAGGTTTGGAAGTACCGCACGCTCATATGCACCTTGTACCCATAGACAGTTCAGACGATTTGAATTTTACCAGGAAAAAGTTATCTGTAAGCCAGGAAGACTTAAAGGAAACGAGAAAGAAAATATTGGCACATCTCTAGGATCGTGCTTTAGTTAAAACTACAACGGGCTATCTTTTTAAGGTAGCCCGTTTATTGTTCATACTATGGAAGTGCGGTATATACTTGTGCTATCTAGCCATTAAATTCCTGTTTATGCTACAACTGCTCTTTCCACACTCCATGCCTGTGCTTTCTCTGCAAATAGTGCTTTTGTCAATCCCCATGTTTCTTTAAAGAAATCAGAAAAGCGATAGTGATTAAGATCTGCTTCACTTTCCCAATTGCTGTAAGTAAAGAATATATTGGCGTCGTTTGTGCCACGCCATAGTTCCAGGTGTGTACATCCACTGAATCCTCTTATCGTACTCTTCCTTTCTTCAAAGAGTTTTACAAAGGCTTCAGTATGCTCTGGCATAAAAGTCATTTGTACAACGCGTAGTATCATGAGAAACTGATTTTAATATTATTGTTTTTGCCACCCAGTTTCAGACCAAACAGGCTTGCCGCCTTTCCGTGATTCAGACATATTTCCAGGTAGCCATTACTATTGAATCTGCAGAGTTTATATCCTTCTCTTACATCATTATAATTTTCGCGTATCTCATTGATCTCTTCTACCTGTGTAAACCTGATGGCAAAAGTTTTCCCCGGCGATAATGCTTCATATTGTTCCTTCGTAAAATTAATAGTCACATTTTCAAATTGGTCGATGTGAATAACGTCGTAGCTTATTTCAATGCCGGTTTGTTCAGACTTGAATTTTGATGAAAGTTCATATCCCATAAGATCAAGCTGAGTAGGTGCAACGTTTTGTAGCTGCGCAACTATTGCACCCGCTTTATGCAACCAGCTATGAAAAGAATGAGATCGATGTAGTTCAAGACACAACCATGAGTTCGAAATATTATCCTTCAACGACAGCGGTAGTAAGTCATTGTCGGGTGAGAGAAAATAATGCCCATCATATTCCGAGAGTATGAGCCTGGGGTTTTGTGCCGAGAAAATGTCAAACATTAAAAGATGACACGTGCCCTTTGGAAAATTTTTGTAGGCAGCACCGAATAAATATGCCGCTTGCAGCATATTAAAAGGTTGTATCTCGTGGTTGATATCAATTATAGTGCTTAGTGAAACATGCTGCATAAGGATACCCTTAGCAATAGCCACTGAGGCATCTTGCAGTCCGAAGTCGGAAAATAAGGTAATGTATCCCATAATTGATGTGCAAAATTAACCCTAAATATTTGCTTCAACAGGGTAATATTGATACTTTTTAAACGTTATACCCCTGAGTTCATTATTTTTACATTCATGCGATTGAGATCAGGATCACTTATTGCCATTTTAATTACACTTGTCTTTATTATCAGCGGTTCATCATGCCGTAAGCAGGCACGCTTGCTTACTACCGGTGGTGTACTGGCTTTTTCAGATGATACATTGAAGTTTGATACTGTGTTTACTGCTGCCGGTAGTTTCACTACCGGTTTGCTCATCTACAATACGCAAAACGAACCGATCAACATTAGTTCTGTGAGATTGAAAAATGGCAACAACTCTTACTTCCACATCAACGTAGATGGTTTTGTAGGTAATGCAGTCACTAATATCAGGATCGCAGCCCACGATAGTGTATATGTATTTGCAACAGTTAAGATCGATCCTAATGATACACTCACACCATTTATAGTTTCTGATGAATTGATATCGACGCTTAATGGCAAAGACTTCATTGTACCATTTACTGCTTATGGTCAAAATGCGCATTATATAGTTAGTGATAGCTTGTCGGGCACAACACCTATTAACTGGCTAACCGATAAGCCGTATGTAGTTGAACATTCTTGCGTTGTTGGGCCCGGAGCTACATTGAACATCCCGGCTAATTGCAGGGTTTATATGCACCAGGATGCACGCTTCTTTGTGTTTGGGACGCTCAATGTAAATTCGACAGGAACTGATAGTGTTGTATTTCAGGGAGACAGGTTAGATCGTTCTTATTTCGGCCGCAGAGGATATCCTGGAGAGTGGGGTGGTTTCTATTTTGTAGGTGGTAGCGCAGGAACATTTAATAAGGCAGTGATCAAGAATTGCGGTGGCGGCTCATTCTACCGTAATTTTTATGCGCAGCCGGCTGCCATGCAGGTCGATTCGGGCGCTCATGTTACCATGAATAATACGATCATAAAGAACTCAATTGGCTACGGTATCCTTAATTGGCAGGGTAACGTTACTGCCACAAATTGTTTTATAGGAACCACTGGTGCTGAAGCCTTGGTAGCGCTTCAGGGCGGCTTTGACTCTATGACCAATTGTACCTTCGCTAACTACGGTGATGCATCTGTATCGCTGGAACACAGAACTAATCATACAGTTGTGCTACTCAATTATTTCCAGGTGAGTAATACACTTACCTACTATGGGTCGCTTGATGCGGTACTCCGTAACTGTATTGTATACGGCTCGCTGGATAGTGAGATCATCTGTGACAGGGTGACGACATATCCTGCCAGTGTGCGGTTGGATCATAGCCTGTTGAAAATAGGTTCAAATATTGACGCATCATTCATTCACCTAAATGCTTGCTTAATTAACCAGGATCCTTTATTCAAGAAGATCGACGAAAATGATTTTCATCTCAAAGCATCTTCTCCTGCCATTGGTGCTGGCGTAAATATCCCGTCGGTTGATAGAGACCTTGAGGGTAATCTAAGGTCGGGAATTAATGATTTGGGCTGTTATAAATATACACCATAGCTCGGTTCTCTATTTTGGTAATATCTTTGAAAAAGGTGTTTTCAGGTAGTAAGTATTGCGGGAAGGCTCTGCCGCATAAATAGGTCCCCGTAGTGGCACATTATTCGGTTCATTGTATCACTAACCACACCATAGCCAACTACATATTAAGTTGAGGCATTGAGCTATTCATATCATCTACCATTTTACAAATCTCAATACCTTACTGCCGTTGTGGCCACTTAGGGTAAGGTAATACACTCCTTGTGTCAACGATTTGACGTTGATCTTGGTTATGTTCTCGTCAATAGTTTGTACGACAAACTGTTGGCCAATTGTATTAGTTATTGCAATGGAATTGTAGACGTCTTTATTTGCTTTTACAGTTAGCTCATTTGTTGCCGGATTGGGGAATACCTCCAATTCTTTCAAAGTACTCGTAGTAGGAACAGATAGTATGTTGCAGTCAATTGTAGTCTTAACGGTATTGGTGATAACGGCACCATTATAGTCAAAGTAGATACCCGCGCGATTGTAAATTTCGGTGCCTGCCGCCAATCCTGCATTGCGCTTAATGTCATAAATAACAGCGCCACCGCATAGGTCATGTTGTGAACTGTCCATCAGGTTAATGCCCGGGAAATCAAATTTCACAATGTTATGAATGCCATCATTGAGTATAGCAATGTACATCTGTGCAGATGCCATTTGCACGCGGAGTGAAGAAGGATCTATGTTGTCTGACAATGTATCTAACACATAAACATTGTGTGCAGTATCATTACCTATGTTCTCAAATTGTATGGTATACCTAAGTGTAAGACTATCAGTATGCATACACAGTGAAGGAAATACAGAAATTGCATTGGGATCACAGCTCCCTCTTACTGTATCAATAATTATAACACGGTTATCCGTGGTGTCATTGTCTCCAACATATGGTAAGGTGGTTGCCTGATCAGTAATGATTTCTCCTATTGGCGCTAGTGCAGATCCGGGTGCCCATACATCAAAGTACATATGCTTTGGTGCTGCTGCATCTGCAGTTACAGAGGCGAAATGCCAGGTCATTGACCCTGGGATACTGGATGATGGTGCTGGTATTGCATTCGCAGTCGAGTTGTAAATGCTGCTATAATTTAAAGTTACATCAGCTGGTGTTGAGGCGCAGGTTTGGTTGGTAAGATATATGTTGCCTCGTTGTCTGTTGGGCCCCGCTCCCTGGCTTATTGCGTAAACTGATAAATTAAATGAACTTGTTCCGCAGGTAAGTCCGAAGTATTTTACAGGATAGTTAGATGCTGACGCCAATACAGTGTCGTATATGATACCTGATACCGGGCAACTGGTTATCCATCCTGTATTTATGAGTCTGAACGAATAGATAGTGCCAGGTGCGCCATTTGTCGTGTAGTATAGGCCGCTTGTTGCAGAAATAGTATCAATAGTTACTCCATTAGAATCTACACCTACCATCGTCGGCACATTGTTGTAATGTTCACTTGTATCTTTTATGCAGTTCCCGTTATCATCTACAAAAAGTTTTATGGGAAATGTTCGGCAATAGTTGTAATGATAAACAGTGATGAGGGAGTCTTGTGCCAGATTCATTTCATATAAGATCTGCTTAATGGTATATGTCCCGGGTGCTCCGTAGTGATGGGCTACAGTAGAAAAAGATACTGATCCACTAGGCGTAAATGCAAGTGAATCGCTAGACCCGTCTCCGTAGTATGTTTTTATGCGCAGCGTAGTTGAATACCCATTACTCCACACATAGAATTTTGGTCCTGTGCAAGTTGTGTCAAATGCAGTGCTTATACTATCTGCAGTAATGTGGTATTGAAACGAAACATGCACTCCGGAGGAATAGTCATAGCTTGAAGTAGGTATGCAGGTTACTCTGCATCTGTAGAAGCCGGAATTGTAAATGGTAAGTGTGTAAGGTGCCGTAGTGGCTCCCGGTATGTCTGTCCATGAAATGCTATCTGCAGAACGTTGCCATTGATAGGAAAGACTGTCGGCCAAGGTAACTCCTGTGAGGCTTAATGTCACCGGGCATAAGCTACAAGAGCTGGTGCTGGCAATGGCAGTGCCAGCTGTTGGTGTGCCGCTGCACGTGCATGTACTGGTATATATTATTTGCACACCCGCTGATGCAAAAGAACTGCCACCGGAAATACAAATAAACTTCAGCCTGTAGTAGGTAGTGCTGGAGAGCCCTGAAAACGAATAGGTACTACTGGTAGCACCTGCAATATCGCTCCATGTTACATTGTCAGGAGATGACTGCCACTGAAGTGATGCTGCTGAAACAGAATAGGTAGTGTTGCTGAGCGTTATCGCAATTGTAGAGCATGCGAACGGCACATTGGAAATGACAGTGCCAGGGCTGGCAAGCACACACGGACACGTGGTCGTATAGTTAATAAGTATGCCCGCTGTTGTAGTAAAGGCACCACCTGCAAGGCATATTGCTTTGCAACGGTAATATGTATTACTAGTTAAGCCGGTGAAGGAATAGTTTGTACCTACTGCTCCCGGTATATCTGTCCAGGAAATACTATCGGGTGAAGACTGCCATTGGAATGATGCACCCGATGTAGCGCCGGTATCGGTCAATGCAATTGTTGTTGTGCTGCATGCATATGTTGTAGTAGTTGTTACTGCTCCTGCAAGCGGTGTGCCTGTACATGAGCTGACAACTCCTCCTATCGAGCCACTTGCAAAAGAATCTGCACAAGCAGTAACGATAGCAATGTAATTGGTTGGTACCACTGGGTTTACGGTGATAGGGTTACCGCTACCTACATATGCGCCTGTAGCACTGTCATACCATAAAATGGTAAGTGCTGATGCAGGATACACAGGTGTATATGGAATGGCTCCAACTGTATATGATATGCCGCCACTTACGGGTACAAAACGCTGCGCATCACTGTTTGCGCCCCATACACTCGGATAATCTCTTCCTGGTACTGATGTAGCTGCAGTGCCGGCTGCATTTTGAATCCCTTCTATGGCATAGCCGCCATTCCACGAGCAAGCTGCCCCCTTGTGCCCGATTAGTATATCTATTTCATTGGTTGTTTCATGTAGCAGTATAGTGCTGGTTATGTAATTAGTAGTGCAGCTGTACATTCGTACTTTGCAGAAGGTAACTGCAAATGTTCTGTTAGGCGCGGTGCCATAAGAAAAATAATACATCGTTCCACCGCTTGATACACTTAAGTCGCTCCACGGAGCACAGATTGTATTGCGCGCACTAGTATTGCCTAATAACTGGCTGCTAATTGGCCAGGGATCATATGCTCCGGCAGAAGCCGTTCCGAACGTTAAATGGCCATTAGAGCCTATAGTACATTGACTGTAATTATTACCGTAGTAATTGAAGGTAAACCCAATATTGATAACGCCAGTATACGCATCATCTGCAGACATTATTGAACCAGATGAAAGTGTTACAGTCGGTACATGTGCAGTAAGTATTACTCCCGTAGCCGTAATACTATCAGTAATAGTTACCTGGCCTGCACTACGTAGCGATAGAACTATTAGGAAAGTAGATAGGGCTTTCAGTAAAAATGTTCTTTTCATAAATGAACAGTATTATTGGTACAATGATAATATATGTAATTGTGTAAATATAAATAGTTTTTTCACAAATTATTCAAAGTTATATGGGATTTTTACATAAATATATTATTATCATTTCATATTTCAAACTGCTGACCATTTTCTTATTGTATTTTCATCTAGCTATCAGTGTTAAGCTATATAATGGTGTGGCGCGATGCAATTACGTTCTTGAATTGCTGGTGCATTATACATCGTGTGTTCTATTCAACGCAGGATCGAAAATGTTCACTTCGCTTAGTGACAAACAAAAATGCCCGCCAATTGCTTAGCGGGCATTACGCTGTCATACAGCATTTATTTATAAACTCATCGTCCCCTGCACCCCATCATCCTTAGTCTCTCCGGTTACTAATGATGCTGCCATTTTTATGAAAGATACCACCTTTCCGTGTTCCGTATCCCAGTAGTAGCCACCATCTGTTGTTACCTTGATCACGCTTATCGATGGGTCTTCTTTTCCCTCGGTAAACCATACTTTGGCAATGGGCGTCCATAGCTCATCTATCTTTGCTTGGTCATCAGTTGTCGAAGCTTTCCCTTGCACACTCATAAATCCGCTGTGGCTCGATAGGCTATAGAGCAATTGTACCTTGTCATCTCTTTTAATATCGAAGTCTTTATCGCTTCCTTTCTTACTGAGGAACCATACATTGCCATCATCATCAACCTGCTGGCTAGACATTGGCCTTGTATCAAATTTGCCATCGGCAATATTGGTGCAAAAGAAACACGTAGCATTACTGTCTACAAACTCTTTTAGTTTTTTGATCGCATCGGCGGTCGAAAGATTTTTCGTACTCATTGCTTATACATTTTTATTGTCAAATGCCTAAACAATTCATGCCACCAACTTACTTTGAAATTGGTAAGACCCCCAATTGTCAGAGAAACAAGTAGTTTATTTTTTGTGTCGTTGGCCAATAGAAATTTCAAAGCAAATAACCTGGTCACTATTAGCCAATGTCAGGAAGGCAAACTAATGTCATGAATTGAATACTATTCGCCAATTAGTGGTCTCAGGCATATATCTGGCATGATATTTACCTGAGTATACATTGAAACCTTTTAAAACTAATTAGGAATGAAAACACAAACAACTAAGAAGGCGCCCGCCAAGGTTGCCCCAAAGAAAGCTGCTGATGTTGTTGCTAAACAGGCACCGGCTAAACAACCTGAAATACCTCAATCAGGCAAGAAGACGAATGATTCCATGTTGGAGGAATTCTTTAAAGACGAACTGAAAGATATCTATTGGGCTGAAAAGCACCTGGTAAAGACATTGCCTAAAATGTCTAAGGCCGCAACGTCGCCTGAGTTGAAGCAGGCGTTCCTCAATCATCTGGAAGAAACAAAAGTTCACGTTACCCGTTTAGAGCAGGCATTTGAACTGATGGGTGAAAAGCCACGCGCAAAGAAATGTGACGCCATGGAAGGCATAACAAAAGAAGGGGAGGGTATAATTGAAGAAACCGAAAAAGGAACTGCTACACGCGATGTAGGTTTGATACTCGCTGCGCAGAAAGTAGAACACTATGAGATATCAACTTACGGTGGTTTAGCGCAGTTGGCAAGAACCCTTGGCCGCAATGAAGTAGCGGAAATACTGGCTACAACTCTTGAAGAAGAAAAGAATGCAGATAGTCTCCTCACCGGCATCGCTGAGAATAACGTCAATTATGACGCAAGCGAGGAAGAAGAGGATGATTAGTTTACTACTAATACAAATGCGCAGGCATACTATATATAGTGTGCCTGTTTCTTTTTCCATCATGAACTAAATTTAGTGTGTGAGTTCGATAATGTCTGATGTAAAATCACTGATCCAAACGGCCATAAACCCCCTAATCCAGACGTAAAACAGTCTGAAACCCACGCTCTACGTATAGTTTAAAACATATACCTCGCTTGTAATCCGCTAGAGTGGCTCATCTGTATTGAAAAGTAGATGTAAAACAGCAAAAATAGTTTGGTGTAGTCAGGCACAACTCCTACTTTTGTCCTCCCAACGAAAAACAGGGTGTCACCCTGAGGCTCTCGAAGGGTAGTTCTTAGAAAAGCGGTTAGAGAAATCAGCGAAAAATAATCTAAAATTATATTTTGCAGTTTGAAACCAACCACTTACCTTTGCAC
>CANBQQ010000001.1 GCA_947371715.1 Flavipsychrobacter stenotrophus | reverse complement strand
CTTTTACAGTTAACCCGCTTCCGGTGGCTATTACCGGCACTGGTGCCTTCTGCGCTTTGACATCAGATACCTTGCATAACCTGTCATTAGGTGGTACATGGTCCAGCGGTACACCGGCTGTTGCTGTGGTAAACTCTGCAACCGGTATTGTTACCGGTGTAGCGGGTGGTATAGCGTCTATAACGTATACGTTACCTACAGGTTGCTATCGAGTACGGCCTATTACTATTCGTCCGTTGCCAAATCCTATACTTACTTACGATTTCTTTACTGAAACATTGTCTACGGGTACTTTCTATACAAGCTACCAATGGTATCAGGGTGGTGTAGCTATTCCGGGTGCAAACTCATACAGCGTTGCCGCTACAGATCCTGGCTTCTACAGCGTTTATGTAACGGATACTTTCGGTTGCGAAAAAATGTCTGCAAACAGAACCATTACTGCTGTAAGCGTTAATGGTCCGGACCTGAGGAAGTCGATTTCAGTACATCCTAATCCTACAACCGGACTGGTGTCTATCGTTTCCCCTGTATCTGTAAAAGCAGTTATCAGCAGCCTTGATGGCAAGGTTGTTGCCGAACAATCAAACGCCCACACCATGGATATCAGCAACTTATCTACAGGTATGTATGTTATCATGCTGTTTGATGAGGCAGGTAACAGAGTTGCAGTGCAGAAGTTGATAAAAGAATAAAAAATATATTTTATATAATGTAAAGGCTATCAGAAATGATAGCCTTTACCAATTAATAGATAATACAATATAAATTTTACCCAATAGACTTTTCAAAATCCGCATACTCCATGTCATTGCGCCGTCAGGTCAATGGAATTGACTTAGCGGTTTTATAACTCTGAAAGGCACTTTCTGTAAGTCAAAAATTAGTGTAAATGAATAGCTCTGAAAGAGCTAACTCAATAGCGTAGGGCATTTTAGCCCTACGTCAGAAACCACCACAACGCAAAAGCTCTGAAGGAGCGCACTCAATATAGAAGAATCCTTAGGTCAATGTCATTGCGCCGTTAGGTGCAAAAGCTTTGTAGTTCTAAAATAAAAATACAGCAGCGCGATCCGTAGGGTCGCAACCAATAGCAGAGGCGCATATTTTAGACATCCCAATGGCATTATTATGTTCCTCAGGTAAAAAATTTGTACGTTTGCATTATGATCGCCACACTCGAGCAAGCCACTAAACTGGGGCTACGCGAAGAAGAATTTGAAAAGATAAAGGAGATACTGGGCCGCACGCCCAATTTTACTGAAACTGCTATGTACTCCGTAATGTGGAGTGAGCACTGCAGCTACAAAAACTCCATTACATGGCTTAAAACCCTCCCCCGAGATGGTGATAAACTGCTGGTAAAAGCAGGTGAAGAGAATGCCGGCCTGGTAGATATAGGCGACGGCTGGGGTTGCGTCTTCAAGATAGAGTCTCATAATCACCCGTCTGCTATTGAGCCCTTCCAGGGTGCGGCAACCGGCGTGGGCGGCATACACCGCGACATATTCACCATGGGCGCACGTCCCATCGCTTCCCTCAACTCACTCCGTTTTGGTAAGGTAGATAACCCTAAGACCAAATGGTTGATAAAGGGCGTTGTAAAGGGTATTGGCCACTACGGTAACTGCTTTGGTGTACCTACAGTTGCAGGCGAGGTTTACTACGAAAGTTGCTACCAGACCAACCCGCTTGTAAACGCTATGAGCGTTGGTGTGGTGCGTGTAGGACAAACAGTATCAGCAACATCGCACGGAGAAGGTAATCCGGTGTTTATAGTTGGTGCTTCTACAGGTAAGGATGGTATTGGTGGTGCATCATTCGCATCGGCAGATATCAGTGAGAACAGTGCAGAGCAACTGCCTTCAGTACAGGTAGGTGATCCATTCGAAGAAAAGAAATTACTGGAAGCGTGCCTTGAAATGATACCTACCGGTGCATTAATAGGTATGCAGGATATGGGAGCGGCGGGTATTACTTGCAGCACCAGCGAAATGAGCGCCAAGGGCGAGCATGGCATGATCATACACCTGGATAAGGTGCCTACCCGCCAGGCCAATATGAAGCCATGGGAAATGCTGCTGAGCGAAAGCCAGGAGCGTATGCTGATAGTGGTGAAGAAAGGCCGTGAAAGCGAAGTGCAGACCATATTTGATAAGTGGGATATACACTGCGTGCAGATAGGTGAGGTAACAAAAGACCTTAACCTGAAGTACTACATGAATGGTGAGCTGATAGCTGATGTACCTGCTGAGAGCCTTGTGCTGGGTGGCGGTGCCCCTATCTATGAGCGCCAGTTCACAACGCCTGCGTATCTCGCGGAGATCAACAAGTTCGACATCAACAATGTTGCGCAGCCGGCAGATCTGAAGGAGATAGCTTACCAGTTGATACAACTGCCTAACATTGCCTCTAAGCGCTGGATCTACGAGCAGTACGACAGCATGGTAGGCACTGGCAACACACAGACCAATGAGCCTAGTGATGCGGCAATAGTACGTGTACACGGTACAGAAAAGGCCCTTGCTATGACTACCGATTGTAACAGCCGTTATGTATATGCCAACCCACGCAAGGGTGCTATGATAGCAGTGAGTGAAGCTGCAAGAAATATTGTCTGCAGTGGTGGCTTACCGGTAGCTATTACCAACTGTCTGAACTTTGGTAATCCTTATAATCCTGAAGTGTACTACCAGTTTGTAGAGGCAATACAGGGTATGGGTGAAGCATGCCGCAAATTTGATACCCCTGTAACAGGTGGTAACGTAAGCTTCTACAACCAGAGCGAAGATGGCCCGGTGTATCCTACGCCTACAATTGGTATGGTGGGAGTACTGGAAAATATTAATCAGAAAATGTCGCTGGGCTTTAAACACCCCGGTGATACTGTATACATGCTGGGTACTAATTACAATGACATCAATTGTTCTGAATACCTGCACCACATAATTGGCGAAACACACAGTCCGGCACCGCATTTTGAACTTGAAGAGGAGTATGTGCTGCAACAGACCGTTGCTAATCTTATTTCATTGAAGCTGGTAAAGTCTGCTCACGATATTTCTGAAGGCGGTTTGTTTGCCTGTATGCTGGAAAGTGCGATGGCTAACGGCCTTGGCTTCAACATGACGACAGATGCTAACCTGCGTAAGGATGCTATGCTGTTTGGCGAGGCGCAGAGCCGTGTTGTGGTATCTGTAAATACAGATCTTTGTGCTTTATTTGAAGCAGAATTGAAGGGCTTGCCGTTCACTAAATTGGGTATAGTAAATGCTCATAAGGAAATATGTGTAGATGGCCAGAGCTGGGGTTATATCAGCGACTGGAAAGAAGCATACGATACGGCGCTGGAGAAGCTACTGGCTTAATGGCTTAATGAAGTACGACAAATCGTTAGTTAATAAAGTCCCGATGTATGTTTGTACATCGGGACTTCTTAATACAGAGACAAGTGACGGTCTACGAGGTAAGTGTATAGGGTGTAGTTATAAAGAAGCAGTGACAATGTTTTAAGTTTTTACTTTTGGTTTTAAGTTTTTTCATAGTGTACATACTCATTGATAACTACGACTCATTTACCTACATACTGCATCACTACCTGTTGCAGACAGGGCATGAGTGTGTGGTGTATAAAAACGATGAAGTGACCGTTGAAGAGTTGATAGCATTGGGCCCTGAACGTATCATCATTTCTCCCGGTCCTGAAACCCCGCTACAGGCAGGCATTACAATGGATGTCATTGCTCACTTTCACGACAAGCTGCCCATACTGGGTGTATGTCTCGGCCACCAGGCATTGGGTATGTATTTTGGTGCTCAGCTGGTACATGCGGCTCCCATGCACGGGAAGACAAGTGAGGTAGATCATACTGGGCACGAACTGTTCAAAGGGATATCGTCCCCATTCACGGTTATGCGGTATCACTCATTGGCAATAGAGGGTATAGCAGGCACAGAGATGAAGGTTATAGCCACAACCGGGGATGGTATTATTATGGCAATAGGACATAATAAATATCCGGTCATTGGTGTGCAGTTCCATCCTGAATCAGTAGGTACTGAGCATGGTTTACAGCTGCTGAAAAATTGGGCGGCAATGAAGTTTTAAATGGTGGGTTCCCGTAGTATGGTCTTCAGTTTGTCGGGGGCTGTTTTCCTGAAGTCTAAGAGGTAAATTTCATGGTGCAATCCATTCCTGGGAAGGTTGTTGGCCTGCATAAATTCATTGATCTGCAGCAATGTTTCTGATTCTTTATCGAACGGCCCGATATGCATCATCTGCACCGCTTTATGAGCACCCATAAGATGTAGTTCCACATCTTTAGCACCTGCTACCTGTTTCTTTTCAATGGCAGTAGTGATGCCCATTGCGATATGTGCTGCGTTGACGAATTCAGGCAGGCGAATCAATAGTCTGTAGTACCATTCACTACGCGGTATCTGAAGAGGTGTCTCTGAAATGGTTACATCTTTGTACTTTTCTTCATCATACCACCACAGGCCTTCCAGTTTAGCTACTGTAAAGTCGTTGCCTTCTGCCTTGCACATGAATTTAATAACATAGGCGACCGTATAAAGGGCACTAATACTCACGCCAAATTCCGCACCTGATGGGTCGCCTTTCCCCAGGATCGATAGAAACTGTGCAGCTTCTACGTTGATCAGTTCCGGTTTTGTTTTAGCGGTATAATAGCTTTTATATTTTTTGGTGAGATCTAGTTTTTCCATGTTCATTTTGG
Organism: Flavipsychrobacter stenotrophus; assembly: GCA_947371715.1. Taxonomy (GTDB): domain Bacteria; phylum Bacteroidota; class Bacteroidia; order Chitinophagales; family Chitinophagaceae; genus Flavipsychrobacter; species Flavipsychrobacter stenotropha_C. Next base: position 28,251 of record CANBQQ010000001.1, on the reverse strand, counting down.
AGATAAAAACTGTTGCCTGTAAAGATATACAGACAACAGCAGGGATTGAAATGTTACTTACCTAACTCATCGGCACTTGGACCATAGCTGCCGGGAATTGGCACATTTAAAAGACGGAGATATACGCCCAGCTGTGCACGGTGGTGGGTGGTCTGATCGAGTGCTACGCGTACTACTTCATGTTTCTGGTACTGGGCCAGGATCATCTCGCCGTTGCGGAGCGTCCATGGCTCAAGCAGTTGTTCTTCTGTCGCTTTTTCAAGTTCTGCCAAACCTTGCTTTTGCTTTTCTTCAAAGAATTCTAGTAGCTCTGCATTATTATTTATTGGCTGCGGAGTGTATGGATTAGCGGCGAAATCGAGCTCAGGAGTAGTAAGGCCCATAGCCGCCCAACCCGGTAGTTCTGCAATATGCGAAGCCAGCTGCCTGATGGTCATACTCTTTGGGTGCGGCTGCCAGTCGTACTTGTCTTCGGGAATGATAGACAGCATTTTGCGGGTGATCACTGCCTCATTGGCCATTTCTTTCATTAAAATCGGGATGATGTTCATGTGTTTCGTTTTTAGTTTTTTGTTTGATGACACAAAGCTAGAAACGCCCACTGACATCCCTATGGCAGTCTGAAAACGGAGGTGAAAATATTTTCGGAAATTTATTTTAGTGCTGCATTACCAACTAACCGGTAATGATTTGAGGTAGTCGTTCAGATCAATATGGTCGGTCTTTGTGAACGGGTTGTCTGTACATTTTATATTAATGATGCGAGATACCCTGAAATCGCGATACTCTTTTCTATTATGGCACCAGGCTATAAGATGCCAATTGAACGCGTAGAATATTAAGCCAATCGGTTCCATAGAACGTTTGCTCACTTCGCCATTATTATTCTTGTAGCCGATCTCTATTATGATGCGTGACGAAATGGCTGATTGTAGCGGCGAGAGGTATTCATAATCATGATTGATGAAGGCCGGTACCTGTAGCTTAATGTTGTCATTCAATAGTTCCAGCTTCTCTTTCTGCGAATGACGCAACACAGACTTTACCTTATTCAACGCGCTGGAATAATGTGTCTGTATAGACTTATCTGCAAACCCTGACACAAGAGCTTCCATTAACAGGAATGCATTGGCCTCATCTGTAGTAAATGAAACCGGAGCAAGGAAATAATCCTTTACCACAAAGTACCCCTTATTCTGTTCAAAGCTCACGGGAATGCCTTGTTCGCAGAGTGCCTTAATGTCGCGGTACACCGTGCGTACACTCTTGTTGAATTGCTGCGCTATTTTCTCTGCGGGTACATATTTTCTTGATTGCAGTAAGGTGAGGATGCCAAAAAGCCTGTCTATCCTGTTCATGGTAGCGGCTAAGATAAATACTAAAAATTAAACGCGGTAACTGTGGCATCTTTAAGTATATGCTCAATGAATGCATGGTGCTTCTTTTCATGACCGGCAACCAGCCATGTACCTGTTATAATGTTACCCACTTTGCTTTGCGAGCCGGTTTTAATAGAGAGCTGATAATGTTTAAACAGTTGTTCGTATTTATGCTGTTTATGTTCTTCATAAGGGTATGCAATTTTGTATTCCCTCAATTGGTTGATGCGGTCAATTGCCTTATCCATAAATGAAAACACCACCAGCACCAGCAATATCATAAGGCAGGCAGCTATCGCAACCGAGTACCACCCAATGCCTATGGCAACACCCACTGCGGCAGTAAGCCATATTGTAGCGGCTGTAGTAATACCTGTTACCGAACTATTGCTGCGAAAGATCACTCCCGCACCCAAGAAGCCAATGCCTACAACAATATTAGAAGCAATACGATCGGGAGATGTGTGGTGTCCGAGATACTGTGAGAATAGCGTATACATGGTTGCTCCCAGGCAGATCAATATCATGGTACGAAAGCCGGCAGATTTACTACGGAGTTCCCGCTCCAACCCGATAGCGCCACCAAGGAGAATGGAGGCAATTAGTTTTATAATGATTTCTTGTGGTAAGTGAGGCATGTGTGCTGTAAAAATAATGATTTCATAACGGTTTGGCGTAGTTTATTGTTTGTCAATATGTTGTGTTGCCTTTGGTATGCGTGTTATCAATTTGATTTTTTTTACTGGTGAGGATTACTATTTTTATCTCCTATTTTCTGTTATCACCTACTCTTTATGATCGACTATAAGAACGCTACCGTTAATAAACTGAAAACCATAGTGGCAGAGTCTAACGACTATGCCTATGAAAATGTGCTGGTAGCCATTTGTGAGCTACGCCAGCGCGGCATTGATATACCACAAGCTGACATTGAGTCGTTTTGTATAAAGTACCGACTGCCGGGTATAGAGGCCGGCATGGCTGACTTTTTTAAAGGCAACAATGTGACCTCTTACGAAGAGTACTACCGGAAAGGTGTGTATGACAGCCAGCCAACGCAACCGCAGCAAGGGTCTTATCAACAGCCTATTATGCAAAGGGGGGCGATGCACCAACCTTCTTATAACATAGGGAGCGGCAACAGTAGTATAAGAGATGCCGGCTCGTCACTTATTGCAGTAGGTATAAGTGTTGTTGTCAATTTTATTTTGACTATAGGAGTAGGCATGTACTGGCCGCTTAAGATGGCGGATGTTGCAGCCGGGAAAGAGACACCCGGAAGTTTGTTGGTAACTCTGCTTATTCAAGCACTCTTGCTATTGCTGGGATTTGGTGCAGTGGTGTATCATCTTATAAAAGCAGGTATGAGATTACGGGAGGCATAATTTTCCGTAGCTCTATTCTTTGTTCTTGGCCGATCTGTATTGGACTGGCAACCTGTGTGCCGAATATTCCCATTTGGTGAACATGAGCATTGGGGAGGTACCCTATAAAAAATAAACCGGTAATTGAAGTTAGAGGTCTGGTGAAATTGCTGCGGAGCGTTTTTGTTGTACAGCTCGGTTTAAATATTGAAAACGGTCAGCTAGCGTAAAGAATGATTTTCCCCAATCGTTGAGCATAGCAATTTTGCGGAACGAGCCTGATTCTGCAAATTCAAGCGCTATTTCAGAAAACACTGATGCATCATGTTGAAGTGTTCGGGCTTTGTAGTCTTCTAGGGTATTAAGCAGGTCATCGACCGATCCATACTTTGTCCACTTTAAAACGGTATTTTCATTTATTTTATTTTTCAATTCCCCGAGCAGGAAGTCTATTTTTAATATCACTTCTTCATATGTACTGTCAGAAGCAAGTTCATCAATGTTTAATGCTGGTATGCCCAGTTTGCCAGCGCGTAAACTAAGCACAACATACACCATAAATATGGATACAAATATTAGAAAGTGGTCTCCAGCTATAGTAGAGATCAGGGCTGAAGCAATGGTCAGCAAAAGTGGAATGCCGAAGAATACCTCCCACGCTACAGATCGGAGAATGGTGGTTTCTGCTCTTGAAAAGATTAATGCATGCTGTTTGCTTTTATAAGCCGCTATAAGGAGATAAATATTAAGCGGTATCAACATGATAAGAAAGCCTGTAGATTGTGCCATTATCGGTATGGCTATAGTGTCGGCCCATGGTGGGTATTCGCCCCTTACACTATGCAGACCGTAATACCAAATTGTGCCGGGTATAAGTAAGAGAACAGCAAAATTGGAAAGTGTAAAAATGCTTCCCTTGTCCATAGACGTGGCATTTTTAATTTTGCTAAAATTGTTGATCCCTTTTGCTGAGAAGAATACGAAAAGGGAAATCCCAACTACAATAAGTCCGGACCCCAAATCTGCATATAAGTATTTGTTCGTACTCGCTTCAGTTCTTATTTTATAATAGAGCTCGTTATTTTTTGGAGCATTGGTTATAGTAAGTTCATTTAGTTGCTGTTCTACGTCCGGAGCATTGTATTGCGGCATAGCCACTGATAAAAGAAAGAGAACCGTACCAGCCAATAATACAACGAAAACCAGACGAAGAGGAGTTGATATAAGTTTGATCATAAGGGTATATAGTAACATATTTTCATAGTGCTATTGTGTCGCTTGATTACTCAATCAGACTTAATTTCAAATGCCGTCCCAACCCTTCCCTTATGATACGCATAAGTGTTGATAGGCGAATATCACTCGCATTATTCTCTATACGAGAAATGTAATTTTTTGTAGTGCCACACTTATCTGCAAGTGCTTGTTGCGTAAGCCCCTGTTCTTTGCGCATTTCCTGTATCATTACACCGATCTTGAATGCTTCAAATTCTTCTTCAAACTGTTCTCTTGTTTCCGTTCCATGCGCTCCATACTGATATGTAAGGTGGTCTGCGAATGAGGTTAAATTATTTACCTTTTTCATTGAAGTATTCTTTTTTAAGTCGCTCAGCCGTTTCTATTTCACTCTTTGGTGTTTTCTGGGTTTTCTTTTGAAAGCCATTTGCCAGAACTACTAATTGTCCTTTATCGAAAAAACAAAAGACCCTGTAAATGTCACTGCCTACTTCCACCCTAATTTCATACAACCCATCTGTACCAGTGAGATGCTTGAAAAATTTGTCAGGTACTCTCTCAAGTGTTGCAATAAGGAGTAAAGTCCAGTTGAACTTTTTCTTCACTTCTGGTTTAAGGCTATCAAAAAAATGGAGATAGTAGTCTTTGTAGTAGAATATCTCTCTTATGAAATTATTTTCCACAACACAAAGTTACCTAATTGGGTAACATATTCCAAATGGGCATTAGTGGCACAACTTTATTGCTCCCTTCAACTCAAACAATATCACCATGAACAACAAACTACTTCCGGAATACAACTAACTGTAAAGAAATCAGCTTAATCCCCATTCAGCTGCACCACATCTGGTGCCGATACATAAGTGCTGTTATAGCGGAAGCGAACATTGTCTGTAAGTATGATCTTGAACCCTCTCATGTTGTCGGGAGCAATAGGGAAGAAGTAAGCTCGGGCTTCAATGGTCTGGAATACAAGATTTTCATTGCGGACACGGATGCCACCACCTAAGCTTGTGTATAACGACGACTTGGAATACGGCCCGTGCTCAGGTGTGATGATGGTAAAATCTGCATAGGGGAATGGAGCAAATTTAAAGCCGAGGATCTTGCGCTTTAGATAAAATTCTGTTTCCAGCTGTATACTCAGCCTGCGTGTGCCATATGCGCTGTCTGATAGAAAACCGCGAATGCCATAGCCATTGTCTATGCGCAATTGCGGGTACGTAACCCTGTTATATAAGTGAGTGTAATTGACGTTAACATACTGCCTTATCTTGGTTGTATTCCAGAAGATAATACGGCTGAATGCAGTCGCTCCTATCAGCATACTGCCATCCTGCACTTTGTTGTTGTGCAGGTAAGCGCCGGATTTCAGGTATAGTTGTATGAAGTCGCCGTAGTCGCTGGCGATATAATATTGTATTTTAAAGCCGGCGTAAGGGCGTTTCAGGTCCAGCTGTTTTTGCCATCCTGCCGTTACAGATATGTTGTATCCATACGGGAAATCCTCGGTGGTACCAAAGCCGTAGATATACTGTGTCTTAAAGTAATCCTGCCTGAAGAAAGTGAACTGGCCAAGTATAGATTGTGTGGTGTTGTAAATAGGGTCGAACCTGGCCCCCACCTGTGTGGGCAATTCATGAAAGGTGCGGTTGGTATACCTCAACGCAAAGAAGCGCCTGTCACGTATAGTATTATTGGTAGCGGTTAATTTTTTAATGCCAATACTGTAACCCGCCCATGCATCTACGAGGTCATACCTATACTTAAAGAAGGTCGTATCAGATCCATTGTAGATGTTATAAGATTCATTGTGGCTGAGGGTAAGCGCACCTGCGGTGCGGCTATAAGGAGATACCAATTGTTTGCTGAGTGCTATGGACTCAGATGACTCTTCCTCTCTCGTGAGCGGGTTGTTGGTCATGGTACTATAGGCAATGGTTCCATCAATAAACGTATGAAAGAGATTGCCTTTCTTATAGCTGCCGCCATAGCCCACCGTAGGGCTTCTGTTACCAACATACAGTCCGCTGATCTCCACCCTTTGAGCCATACCTGCCAGGTTGGTCTCGTATAGGTTGGCATTCATACGGTCCAGTCCCTGTAGTGCGGCTCCTCCCGCTATACTGAAGAAGTCTTTGGTGTAAATGAGTATGTCTACAGAATCCGGGTATTTCTTTACAGGTTCCACAATAATGCGGGCGTCACGTATATACTCCAGCGTACGCAAGTAACGCTCATTATCTGCCAGTTTAAAGGCATTAAGCGGAGTATTCTCTTTAATAAAAAGGTTGTCGCGGATCACAAATTTCCGGGTGGTCTTGTGGAAGCGTTTACCTACGCGCGTGGCAAAGCTATTATCAAACTTTGAGGTGTCATCAAAAGACCGGTCGAAGTTGAGCGGATCTATATAAATATGGCGGATGATCTTACCCTGGTAAGGCAGATAGGGGTCTTCACTTTTGCCATTCAGTACGCTCTGGTCGGGGCCTGCATCGGGTGTTTTTCTTACCGAATTCATGGCTTGCTGAAAGATGTTATTAACAAACTTATTGTGCGTAAAATGGAGCTTATTCAACTTTATACTGTCCAGTCTGCTCAATACCTGACCATGTGCATTGCCCGAAATGAGCAGCATGCATCCCAGTAATTGTAGTATGTACCGGCACCTAAGGGTCAAAGTAGTATTTCTTAACAATTATAAAGGAATCGTTTATTGAGTAATAGCCTGCCGGTAATTATATAAAAACCGTGCTACAGGTAATAAGCGGCAAGATTTGTGCCTGTTTTAGTTTTCAGACTGGTTATTGGTTTTTTTTTAAAAATAAAAGAAGGGCTGATCTTTCAGCCCTTTTAAGAATATATTTTGTCTATGACGGTTACTATTTCTTGATGTTATTCTTAGCGGCGAATTTTTCCAGCATTTTTTTAATCGAAGCCACTTTTTCTTTTACGTTAACAAGGTCATTCGTTATCAGGCTCACATTCTTGTCCATTGTTTCCTTAGGAGTGTATTCGTTGAACTGTTCAAAGTTGGGATATACCTCTGCTACCAGAGTAGACTGATTAAGTAAAAGCTGGTCTTCCTCATTCATAACAGCTTCGTTCTCCGGAGTAACAACAATATTGGCTACCGATGCGCGGCCACGGCTAATGAAAGAACCGAGTGCTATACGGGCAGGTGCCAGTGCTGTGTAGTTTTTACTGATCGATGCCTGGTCGCGGAGGGTATGCCACTGGCTGGTAAGCTTATCCAGAGAGTCATTAACTACTGTTATCTTGGTATATGTATCCTGTAGCTGTAGTTTTTTCTGAAAACCACATGATGTGGTCATTAAAGTAGCTGCCAGGCAGGAAAGTAGTAAACCGTTACGCATAATCTTCATTTAAGGGCTAAAAATACAATTATTTATAAAAGGTTGGTAGTTACGGCTTTTTATTGCCCTTATTTATTAACGAATTTTTTAAAAGCAGGGCATATAGGGAATTATATTTTGCTGTACGTTTGATAAAAATAAACAAGGACATGCGTAATAATCATGAAATAGACTACCGCATTTTTGGTGAAGAGATGCAGTATGTAGAAGTAGAGCTCGATCCGCAGGAGTCTGCAATTGCAGAGCCGGGCAGCTTTATGATGATGGATGACGGAATACAAATGGATACGATACTGGGCGACGGTGCAGCCCAGAACAGCAGTTTGATGAGTAAGTTGTTTAGCGCAGGTAAGCGCCTTTTGGTAGGGGAGAACCTATTCCTTACGGCATACACCAATATAGGTTATGGCAAGAAGCGCGTATCATTTGCATCGCCATACCCGGGTAAGATCATAGCGCTCGATCTTCAGGTATTGGGCAACAAGGTTATCTGCCAGAAAGATGCTTTCTTATGCGCCGCGAAGGGTGTATCTATAGGTATAGAGTTTCAGAAAAAGCTGGGCACCGGCCTGTTTGGCGGTGAAGGTTTTATTATGGAAAAGCTGGAAGGCGACGGACTGGCCTTTGTGCATGCGGGTGGCCATGTAATGAGCCGCGACCTGCAACCCGGCGAAGTGTTGAAGATAGATACCGGTTGTATTGTTGCTTTCACTTCCGGCGTACATTATGACATACAGTTTGTAGGCGGTATCAAGAATACATTGTTTGGTGGAGAGGGTGTGTTCTATGCAACGCTACAGGGCCCTGGCAGAGTATGGATACAGACATTGCCCATCAGCCGCCTTGCCGGCAGAATATTGGCCTATGGCTCAGGAGGCAGAAGGAAAGAAGAAGGCAGCATCCTCGGTGGCCTCGGCAACCTGCTGGATGGTGATGGATTTTAATTTAAGATCGAAGTAAGTATAATTAATAAAGGCGCACCGATCGGTGCGCCTTTACAGTTTATAGAAAGCCTATTTGTTTACCTTGTACACCCTCATTATGGTTGAGTTCAACACTTTGACCTCATAAAAAATAGTTGGATATTGATAGTCTTCCGGGTGGTTGTTCCGGAAGTTGGTAATGAAGTAATCGGGGTGCTCGCCCTTATCCACTATCTTGATACGCTGTCTGTCTGCCGGAGTCATTTTCATACTTGCATTACCCAACAACATGGTGGTGCCATTTATCCGTATCGTATCCGATTTGTCGTGATCCAGTATGTACTTCACCCCCTTGCTGTAGGTCACGCCCCAATAGTCAAGATCGTAATTGTTCAGCAGGTACTGGTCTTTATGGCTCACAAAATTATTGAAGTAGGCATATTGATACGGGTGATTATTGACTATAAAGATCGTTGTAAGTGCCAACTGGCCCACGCAAAGTATATAGACAAATATCCTTGCGCTCGTGTTGTATAATTTATTGATCAGAAATAGCCCCAGCAGCATAAGTGGCGGGTAAGTAAAGTAGAGGTGGCGCCAGTCGTCATAGTTAACAGAGCCAAGCGCTACAACTACCAGCAACGGCCCGGCAAAGCAGGTGAGGTATAACGCGAAATTCCTGTTGGCCATATCTGTCAGGAAGGAAATTGGCTTGCGAAGGAAAGCTATGGCTACAGCGGCACAACCAGCAATGCCCCCTATCAGCCATACCTCGGGTATGGTCATCGACATCCATACGGGTAGGTAGGAGAGGGGTAGTTTTGAGCCCGGAATGTTCTGACCTTTGAAATACACATCTCCTTCCCAGTGCACATGCGCCAGTGATGAGAACTGCTCGTGGAAATAGAAGATAGGGTTGCTCCATAGTATAGGCCAGCAGATATAGAGCGTTACACAGAAGCCGGCAGAGAAAAGCAGCACTTTCACTAAGACAGCCTTCAATTCAGGTTTGTTCTTAATGCTTCTGAATAGGTCGAACGCAACGAAAAACAAGAAGCAAGGCACTAGCAATACACCCATAACCCTAATGCTAGTAGCATAGCCGCAGGCGGCACCAACCAACAGGTAGAGGTATTTCCTTTGTTTGGTATCGGCCGCATGCCATACTGTAAATGCCAGTATGAAGGAAACTAAAAAGGGAATGTCTTTAGAATTGAAGAATGAATGTGCATACAACCTCGGGTTCAATACCAGCATAAGGAATGCCAACGATGCTATGGAGCGGTGATTGAAATGCCGGAAGGCGAGTACATAAAGTGAGAAAGCGCCAAAGAGAAAGAAGATATGGGTTACCAGGTGCCGCATCAGGTATATGTCTCTGAAGTCGGTAAGATGAAACCACTTTTCTATAAATATAAGGGGCAGCTCAAAGCCAGTACCCAGGTTGCGGAATTCTATAGTTTTCAGGTTCATGTCTCCCTTGAAAATATAATCATAGGTGACATTGCCAATAATGCGGTGTATTGGTTCATCCCAACCCAGCCCATAATCTTTATAGTGCATCAACCCTATGACCAAAAAGATCAGGAAGAGCATAACACCGGGAAAATATTTCTTAATAAAAGACATTCAGAGCGGGTTTTATTAAAAGGTCAATGGCATTTAAAATGTTCAAATGGTTCTTTGCAATCCAGGCACTTGTAGAGCGCTTTGCACGACGTTGGTCCATACCTGCTTACCATCTCAGTGTGGGTAGAATCGCAACGTGGACATTGTATCTCTTCCTCTTCAAACAACCCCAGTGAACTGAATGCTTTCCGGTTGGGTGGCGCTATGCCATACTCTTTTAGTTTTCTTTTTCCATCTTCCGTCATCCAGTCTGTGGTCCATGCCGGACTTAGCTGCTGGTCTATGGTTATCTGCTTAATGCCGTGCCCTGCCAGTGCCATTCGTATGCCTATTGAAATAACGTCCATAGCCGGGCAGCCACTGTAGGTGGGTGTGATGGTCACGTTTACTGAATTGTCGGTTACTGCTACATTGCGCACTATGCCCAGGTCAAGGATCGACAAAGCAGGCACTTCCGGATCTTTTACATCCGCCAGCCATTCGTAAACTTGTTCTTCATTGACGTCATTCATACCTTCTATTTAGCCAGTGGTTATTGATCCTGCCATTACTAATCATCACTGAATCTGCCGGCCGGATCATCAATTCATCCATTGCCAGACATGGCTGGTCTGCAAAGTTAAGCATCCTACATCTGATATGCCTTGTGGCTGCTGATAATGTGAAATAAGCGTTGCATCGCAACCACACTCCAAAGTTGTCAACACTTTCTATAGAGCGTGCGGGGAATGAATCGATAATTGCATTTTTGCTATTTAGAGCGTACAGCATGCAATCAGGGCTTTTATAATTATCTTCCGGTGTTCTGAACCAGCATGAAAATTCATACAACTGGTTATCTTTTACAGGGGTAAGTGGTACATCACAAATCGTTTCCTTTATTTCCTTTAAGGGCATTGCTCCATCATTGAATGGGGAATGAAATCTCCCATTGCTAAAGTGATCTGAGTAGAAGTTGCCATTTATTGAATTGGCATTAATACAACTAAAATGCGCAGAATAATTATAGTAATCATCGGTCTTTTTTATCTGGTCGGGATAACATACATATACGGTGCAATGCAGAAAATGCCCAAGGGGCTTAGATAGATCAAGCAGGTACTGCTGATCTGGATTAAGCGGCGCATAGTCGGTATGCAGCAGCAGGAATGGTTTATTACTTTTCAACTCATTCAGCATTGGCTTTTCAGCATATGGACCGCCTGCTATTTTTACCTGTTTTAAAGTTTGCACCCATGAGCTGCGCGACATCATAATATCTACTACAGGCAGGTGCAACTGTATGCCTGCTTTTGCCGCCATGGCAACAGACCATGCACTTATATTCTCATCGCTGCACACCCATAGCTTTTCGCTGCCGGTGGCAAAGAAGGGTAGTACAAGTATAGACTGAAAAGAATCTTTGGTATAATTATGCGCTGCAAGAAACTCCTTCCAGGAGATAATTTCATCCGGCTTTGTAACAAACTCTCCCCATTGCTTATTGTTAAGTTCACTCTTAGAAAGGAAGATGTTGTAATTGATGTAACCTTCTTTAGCTGCATTGCGCGAGCGCTGTAAGTATCCGTTCGCCTCTATCGCCCAAATACCTAAACCCACTGTGATAACGGCGTTTGCAATAGTCTTTTTGTTGTTGGCCAGGTAACGGGCATACAGAGAGTATATGACCACTGCGCCATAGATGGTAATGATGTAGTAAAATATCCAGCTGAAACGCCCCAGTGTGCGGAATTGACGGAATGCAGAAGCATAATCCAGCAGCCACTCCATATGCCAGATAAAGGGCACGCCCATACCAAACAATAGTGCAAGTGTAGCCATGATCAGCCAGATAGGATGGAACGTCGGTGTCAGTAAAGTTGCTGTATCTTTTCTTATCAGCTTCCTGATAGCGCTAAGTATAGCATATCCTACGGCAAAGATCACGGCTAGTCCCAGGTATATAAATCCTTCACCACCGGCACTGATCTTTGTAAATCGGGTGTGGTCCTTCACTATTCCCCAGAACGGTGAATATACCGAGCTGAAAATATCTTTGATATGCGTACAGTTGGCCAGCATACCAAATGGCATGGCAGGGCGCTCTTTGGCAAAAGGGTCCGTTAGCTTCATGAATATGCCGAAGAGTACCAACACAGCACCTGTACTTATCAGTAAGGGGATTGCATGCTTTAATTTAGGCCATAATCCTGCCTTGGCGGTAAGGAAGTAGCCGAGTGTATAACAACCCGCCCAAATCAGTGCTACAGCGGCAAAATAGGGGTGCAGGAGTATACTGATACAACCCATGATGAATATAAAGACCGGGTACTTCCATTTCCCGGTTGAGTAATACTGTAGGGTGTAATAAAAGAGCATGGGTAGAAAGCAGCAGTAAGCCAATGCATAGTGGCCCGAAATGCCCATCAGCTGCGGACTGCAAAGAGATATCAATGCTGCAAACAACATTGCCGGTAACCACGGCACTTTGAATTGTACAAGTATCTTGTAGCAGTACACGATCGATAGAACATAGCTCAGCGCTATAGCCCACCACATGATGGTCAGTGCACTTTCTATAGTCACGTGTCCTTTCAGATAACTCAGCGGAACTGATAATAGTGGCTGTCCGTCTGTATAAACAATATGTTCGCCATAAGGATAGTTCATACCATTAAACCAGAGGCCCTTACCATATAGCGAATGGTAGAGGTAGGTAAAGATATTCTTACCACCGTCTGCACCCAGTTCGGTGATCATGTGCCATGGATGGGTAACAATGCCGCCAAGCGCAAATGTGGTCACTGCTATTGCGAAAACAATAGTAATGAGCAACCCCGTCTTTGGCCCTATATTATTCATTCGGTTTCTTTGTCAGCAGCATGGCGAAGTTCAGCAATTCAGGCAGTAATATACGGTAGTTCATCTTGCGGAAGTGTACCTGCTCGTTCAGCGCTACGGGTATCGGGTGTATCGTGTGGTGCCTGCTGCGGTAGCAGTTACGCACAAACTCCAGGTCAAACAGGTATCGGTCTATGGTAGTCTTAAGGAATAGTGGCTTTACGGTTTGCTTGAATCCCTTCAATCCGCATTGGGTATCTGTTACAGGTAGCGACAGAAATGTCTTGATCATTGCTCTCAGTGCCTGCGAAATAGCTTTACGTACGGGTGGTATGTGTGTGTAGTAGCTTTCATTCTTTACCCCTATAGCTACATCATGCAGGTCGTTCTTCAGGTCGTTATACACGGCATACATGCTCTCTATTGTATACGGGAAATCTATGTCGGTATACAAGATGATGTTGCCCGTTGCTGCTGCTACGCCTTGTCTTAGCGCATACCCCTTGCCCCTGTTTTCTGCATATTGTATCAGCTTCAGCAGGGGGATATTCTGCTGCAGGTATATCAGTTGCTCTCCCGTAATTGATTCACTCACGCCATCTATTACCATTATCAGTTCTGCCTTGTCATTGATCCGATCGCAGAAGGCAACATAATTGGTATAGACATTTCTCTCCCAGTCCTGTGGCGGGTTGTAACAGGGTAAGATAAGAGATACGTTCATCAGGGAGTACTAATAGTTTAATGATTATAACGGTAATTGTGCCAATTTATTACCATTGCATATTAGGGTAGGTGCGCTGCATAAACTGTAGTTCGGTCAGTATATAACCCAATTCTTCAGTGTGCGTGCCCGCTTTGCCACCTTGCTGCATCCATGCACCTGCCGCAGGTAGGGTAAGGGTAGCCTCATCCAGCACTTCGTTTATTCTTGCAGTCCACAGGGTTTGGATCTGTTGCAGATTAGGGGAAACACATTCAGCAGTCATTGCGGCTTCATAATCTGTAGCTACAAACAGCTCGCCTGTAAAAGACCATGTTTCATTGATCGCCTGCTGCATCTTCTCGTGGCTTTCGTCGGTACCATCTCCCAGTCGTATTACCCACTCGCTGCTCCAGCGGAGGTGATACGTTACTTCTTTCAAAGATTTTTCAGCAACGGCGGCAATTGTAGCATCAGTACTTTTGGAAAGCGCTGTGAAGTAAAAGAAATTAAAAGCGTCAAAGAAGAAACCACGGGCTACGGTGTAGGCCCAGTCTATGTTGGGACGTTCTACCAGCAGTACATTCCTGAAATCCCATCCGTCACGCAGGTAAGCAAGTGTATCTTCATCAATACTTTCTCCGGCTTTTATCTTTTCCTGTATCGCCATTGAAGTAAAGTAGGTCAACTGCTGTTCCTTTGGCAATTGGTTAAACACCTCCGCAGCATATTGATACAGACTCCGCGCACGGCCTACATGGTCCAGAGCGGCATTGGTCAGCGCAATGTCCTGTTCCAGTATCGGTCCGTGACCGGTCCATTCGCCCAGGCGTTGTCCAATTATCAGCGCATCATCTGCAAGACGGAGTATGTATGGTAATTTCATAATAAGTAAAAGTCAAAAGAACAGCCCAAAAGTATAAAATGCACAGGGATTATAGGAATATGAGGTTTTTTTATTTGTGAATGTCGATATGGATGAAACTAATAGCTGTGGCACTAAAAAGTGTAATTACTTTATGCTGCCGTCGTCATTATATTTAGCATCTGATATCGCTATCCCATTTTTATACACGGTTACAGCTTTTACCTTCCTATTAGCGCCATAGACAACAAAATCACCTTCTAGTTTCCCATTAACATAATAGCATGCTGCACTCAGGCTTCCGTCCTCATTGCAGACATACGATCTCCCTTCAGGCTTGTTTTTATAATAGAACATTGTTCCCTGAATCTTCTCTTTATTGTTGGGGCTGAAATGACCTCGCAACAAGAATAGGGCTGTATCGTATCTATACCTCAATGTATCACGATCCATCGCACTGTCATAGCCCGATAATGTCCAATTGCTAATATCGCCTACATTGCCAGACAGATAGATCTGCGCAGCTGTGTTATGATGTCGATTGCATGCACAAAACATAAATAAGAGAACAATAATATTTTTCATAAAAGATAGATGGACACTCATTAGTTTTACTCCTGCAGCGGAAAATATCTGGTCACATCTCTGCTTGCATGAAGCACACGCACTATTAATAATTTCTCTTCTTTTAATTTGTAGAATACCACGTGGCTTACAAAAGATATACTCCTTATTCCCTCTGCTATTTCATTTCTGTTTCTACCTGATAATGGATTCTTGCATAAATTTTGGAAGATGTCTTCAAGGCCGGTCAGATATTTAATTGCCTGCTCGTTGCCGAATTGCTCAGAGGTGTAATCGTATATCCTGACAAGGTCATCATCAGCATCCTGAGAAAGTTCATAAAGGAACACCATAGCTTATTTGATAGCCTTTGATTTAATTATGTCTTTAACTGTGCGCTTGCTAACCGGTCCGTTTAAGCCTTTTGTTATTTCGGTTCGCAACTCCTCCAGTACTTTGTTTCTGTATAATTCATGTAGTCGCAATGCATCTCTTACCACTTCCGATGCATTTTGATAATCACCTCCTTGTACCTGTTTGGCAATGTAATCATTCTGCTTATCCGTGAAACTGATATTCATAACCCATCTTTTTTAAAAACTAAAGGTACAAATATGTCTAAATATGTCCAAATTCGCCATATTTTTTGCTTCCTGTATGATACAAAAACAAACAACCCCGACGAGTCTCGTCGGGGTTGTCATTATTCTAAAGCTATTATTGATTAATTCATTCCTTTGCCGTGGCAGTTCTTGAACTTCTTACCACTACCACAAGGACAATCATCATTGCGGCCGATCTTCGGTCCTGAAACTACTGGCTGGCGCCTTACTTCCGGCTGAGGATCAGGTGTTTCGGTGTAGTACTCCTGTTCGCCCATTTCATCATCCAGTTTGTTTACACGCATCTGGCTCATGTCGGTATGCTGAGAAGGTATTTCTATCGCTTCCTGCGGTACTTCCTGCATTGGTATGCCTGCACGCAACAAGAAAGATATGATACTGCCATTTGTTTCCAGCATCATCTGCTTGAACAGGTTGAAGCCTTCAAACTTATAGATCAACAATGGATCCTTCTGCTCGTAAGACGCCATACGCACTGATTGGCGAAGATCGTCCATAGCACGCAGGTGGTTCTTCCATGCATCATCTATCATTGCCAGAGTAATGTTCTTTTCCAGCGTCTGTGTTATCGGATGACCTTCAAACATTACCGCATCTTTCAGCGGAACATACAGCTGCATACCACGCAGGCCATCAGTAAATGGTACAGAGATGTTGTCTATCCTGTCACCATGCTCCTGCAGCAATTGTGCCAGGTTAGGCAGCATATGCTCGCGCAATGCCTGCATCTTTCTGGTGTAGAAATCTTTTACCTGGTTGTATAGCTGTTCTGCTATAACATTAGCATCGCCTTTCGCCATATCTGCATCGTTGATCTCAGGCTCTATAGCCAGGTGCTGCATTACTTCTATGGTAAACGCTTCCTTATCTCTGTTCAGTGCATATTGTTCTGCATAGCTGCTGCAAACGGCATACATGGCATTATCCAGGTCAATAGACAAACGATCGCCAAACAATGCGTGGTTACGGCGCTTGTAGATAACATCGCGCTGTGCATTCATTACATCATCATACTCCAGCAAGTTTTTACGAATGCCAAAGTTGTTCTCTTCCACCTTACGTTGTGCACGCTCAATAGACTTAGAGATCATGCCATGCTGTAATACCTCACCTTCCTTGTGGCCCATCTTGTCCATCAATGAGGCTATACGCTCAGAGCCGAACAAACGCATCAGGTCATCTTCCAGCGATACAAAGAACTGTGATGTTCCCGGATCTCCCTGGCGACCCGCACGACCACGCAACTGGCGATCCACACGGCGACTTTCATGACGCTCTGTACCCACAATAGCCAATCCACCAGCTTCTTTAACCCCGGGTCCCAGCTTGATATCGGTACCACGACCGGCCATGTTGGTTGCTATGGTTATTGCGCCCGGCAAGCCCGCTTCAGCAACTATTTGTGCTTCACGTGAGTGCTGTTTAGCATTCAATACATTGTGTGCTATCTTCTTCTGCTGCAGCATACGGCTCAGCAATTCAGATACTTCAACCGATGTAGTTCCCACTAGTACCGGGCGACCCGCCTTGGCCAGTGCTTCTATCTCATCTATCGCAGCCTTATATTTTTCACGCTTGGTCTTGTATACAAGGTCCTGCTGATCTTTACGGATAACATTTCTGTTAGTAGGTATAGTTACCACATCCAGCTTGTATATCGTCCAGAACTCACCTGCTTCTGTTTCCGCTGTACCGGTCATACCTGCCAGCTTATGATACATACGGAAGAAGTTCTGCAAAGTGATCGTAGCAAATGTCTGTGTTGCTGCTTCCACGTTTACATCTTCCTTAGCTTCTATCGCCTGGTGTAGTCCATCACTGTAGCGGCGACCTTCCATTATACGGCCTGTCTGCTCATCTACAATTTTCACCTTGCCATCCATTACCACATACTCAATGTCTTTGTCAAACAAAGTATATGCTTTCAGCAATTGCTGCAATGAATGTATACGGTCGGCCTTTACTGCATAATCCTGCAGTAAAAGATCTTTACGTTGCTTCTTCTCATCAGCCGAGATGGTCAGCTTTTCTATTTCAGCCAGCTCGCTGCCTATATCAGGCAATACGAAGAATCCTGCATCTTCGCCTGCACCTGTTATCAGCTGTGTGCCCTTTTCTGTAAGGTCTACGCTGTTATTCTTTTCGTCAATGGCAAAGAACAACTCCACGTCTACCTTAGGCATGTTGCGCTGCTGCTCACCAATGAAATAATTTTCCGTTTTCTGTAGTATCTGCTTGTGGCCTTCTTCGCTCAGGTACTTGATCAAAGCACTGTTCTTCGGCAATCCACGATAAGCACGATATAGGTGCAAGCCACCCGCTTCTTTATCTGTTTTACCCTCGGCTATCAGCTTCTTGGCTTCAGTAAGACTGGCGTTGATCACCCTTCTCTGTGCTTCCATCAGCTTTTCAATACGTGGCTTCAGCATATGGAACTGTTGCTCATCGCCCTTAGGTATCGGTCCTGATATGATCAGCGGTGTACGTGCATCATCTATCAATACACTATCCACCTCATCCACCATTGCATAGTGATGTTTGCGCTGCACCATTTCTTCAGGGTGGTGTACCATGTTATCACGCAGGTAGTCAAAACCAAATTCGTTATTGGTACCATAAGTGATATCTGCAAGGTAAGCCTGGCGACGCTCAGGTGAGTTTGGCTCGTGCTTATCTATACAATCGGTTGTCAATCCCAGCCATTCGAATATTGGCGCGTTCCATTCCTGGTCACGGCGGGCCAGGTAATCATTCACCGTTACTATATGTACGCCTTCTCCTGCCAGTGCATTCAGGTAGGCAGGTAATGTAGATACGAGGGTCTTACCTTCACCCGTAGCCATTTCAGCAATTTTGCCGCTGTGCAATACTGCACCACCTATCAGCTGCACATCATAGTGTACCATGTTCCAGGTCACTGTGCTGCCCGCTGCATCCCAGGTGTTCTTAAAGGTAGATTGGTCACCATTGATGGTGATATGTGGTCGGTCTAATGCCAGTTCCCTGTCCAGGTCTGTAGCAGTAGAGATCATTTCGGTGTTATTGGTAAAGCGGCGCGAAGTTTCTTTTACCACGGCAAATGCTTCTGCCATAATATCTTTCAACGCTACTTCTATCTGCTGGTCGCGTGCTTTGATCAGTTTATCTACATCATTATAGATGGCTTCTCTGTCCTGGAAATCTTCCAGCTGGTCAGCTTCCGCTTTTTTATCCGCTATCTGGGCATCTATATCTACTAGATATTCCTTGATGCGTGCCCTGAATTCCTGGGTCTTATTACGAAGCTCATCGTTAGACAACGAAGCCATGGCTGCAAAATGTTCATTCACCTCTCTTACAAGGGGTTGTATGAGCTTAACATCTTTATCGGACTTACTGCCACCAAATAATTTAGAAAGAAAACCTATCATTATAAAATGTTATTAAAAGTGCTACCTTAGATTAATTAATTAAAAAGCAGAAAAAGTTTTTTACACTCAAATTGCTGTAGATTTGTATCAAAATCCGTGCTATAGCTATTAACCTGACACGATGACACAGTGGGCGTCAAAACTACGCCAAACGAAGCATTTGAACAAGTTAAAAAGTGGCTGGTATGGCATGACGAAAAAAAAATTAGGACAATAATTTGCTCGTCAAGAAAATTTTTATGTATTTTGGAGCAGTTTTTGAAAATTAAAGCAAACATGAAAAGAACCATCATTCTAGTTGCAACGGTATTAGCTACTATCTTATTAACCACAAAGACCTACGCCCAGGAAGATCTGGTACGCGTTTTTCGCTGGTACGTTCCTCAGGACGCTCAGTTTGTAACGGTAGCTGACGGAGAATATCAGGACGGTCAGTTGATCAACTGGGGTTGGAACAATAAAACACTTTTATTCTTCGCTTACCGCACTCCTGGTCCGGGCCGCGTAGCAGTATATGGTTGGTCAAACCCTGTAACTCGTGCACACATCACTATCTGCGAAGATGAATTCACAGACGATCAGATGTTGAAGTGGGGTTACACTCAGAAGCACCTTCAGTTCTATGCATTGACACGTCGTGGTGCTAACACAGTTTGTATCTATCGCTGGTTGCTCAACAAGCGTGGTGCATGGATCACAGTTCCTGAAGAAGGCGATACAGATGGCCTTATCAAGAAAGGTTTCCACCGCAAAACATACCAGTACTACGGTATCTACCGCAACGTAGATGCGCCGATCTACGACCAACTTTAATAACTAACAAGCATATTCATAAGCGAAACGACCACTCAGTTGGTCGTTTCGCTTTTTTATTGCGCAGTAGTTCCGGATTATCAGATTTGACAACTTTCTAAAAAGTTGTCAAATCTCTTTACCACATGAGCACAACATCACATCATAGTGCAGTCCATTGCGGTTGACCGCACTAATCACATTTCATTGCCCCGTAGGAGGCAAGAGCTTTGTAGAAACACATGACCCACCCTTTCACAGCGTCCCGTAGGGCCGCAACCATCTTGGTTATAACAACTTTTAGTGTTTAGTTATTATCTACAATCTCAGATTTGGCAACTTTCTAATGAGTTGTCAATTCTAACCAGATGCCACGTTCGCTGCAACCACACACTTTTGGGTTTTAACTTTTGACTTTTAACTTAAATATTAAACCTATTTTTGCGCCAAATTTTTTTTATGGAATTCGATAAGCGCGGTTTAGCCCATAATGAACTCATTAATATTTATACTGAGTTACTGCGCCCACGCATGATAGAGGAGAAAATGCTTATTTTGCTCAGGCAGGGTAAGATAAGCAAGTGGTTCAGTGGTATTGGCCAGGAGGCCATATCTATTGGTGCTACCCTGGCACTCGATGCAGATGAATATATAATGCCTATGCACCGCAATCTTGGTGTATTCACTGCCCGTAAAATGCCGTTCGATAAATTATTTATGCAATGGCAGGGTGCAAAAGACGGTTTCAGCAAGGCGCGCGAGCGTTCTTTCCACTTTGGCGCCAATGAATACCACATCTGCGGAATGATATCTCACCTTGGTCCGCAGTTGGCTATTGCAGATGGTATTGCCCTCGCACATAAACTTAAAAAGGAAAATAAAGTCTCTCTGGCCTTCAGCGGAGATGGCGCTACCAGCGAAGGTGACTTCCACGAGGCCCTCAATGTGGCTGCTGTATGGGGTTTGCCGGTTATTTTCATTGTTGAGAATAACGGTTATGGCCTCAGTACACCATCAAACGAACAGTTCATGTGCAAGCAGATTGCCGATAAGGCTGTAGGCTTCGGCATGAAGGGAATTACCATCGATGGTAACAATATTCTGGAAGTATATAGCCAGATGAAGGCTGCCCGCGAATATTGTATTACAGAGCAGAAACCAATACTGGTGGAATGTATGACCTTCCGTATGAGAGGCCATGAAGAAGCCAGTGGTGTAAAATATGTACCTAAAGAATTGTTTGAAGAGTGGGGTAAAAAAGATCCTGTTGCCAACTATGAAGCATTTTTGATCGCACAGGGTGTGCTCGATGCTGCTAAAATTGAAACCATCAGGGAAACCATTCAAAAGGAAATAGAACACGGTATAGCTGTTGGTTTTGCAGCACCTGCCGTTGTTGCAGATACAGTAGAGGAAGTAGCCGACGTATATGCGCCGGTAACACATGCACCCATTCCAGGTCCTTCAACTGCCGGAACAGAAAAGAAATTTATACAGGCTATCAGCGAAGGTTTGCGCCAGAGCATGGAGCAGCTGCCAAATCTTGTTCTTATGGGACAGGATATCGCCGAATATGGTGGTGCATTTAAGGTGACGGAAGGTTTTGTAGAGAAATTTGGTAAAGAAAGAGTACGCAATACACCGCTTTGCGAAAGTGCCATTGTTGGTTCTGCGCTGGGTCTATCCATCAAAAAGTATAAGGCAATGATGGAAATGCAGTTTGCTGACTTTGTGACAGTCGGTTTTAACCAGATCATCAACAACCTGGCTAAAATTCATTATCGCTGGGGCCAGAATGCCGATGTCGTTATCCGTATGCCTACGGGCGCGGGCGTTGGTGCCGGCCCTTTCCACTCACAGAGCAATGAAGCCTGGTTTACACATACACCGGGTTTAAAGGTAGTATATCCTTCTACTCCCGCTGATGCTAAAGGCTTGCTGATCGCCGCATTGGCAGATCCTAACCCGGTAATGTTCTTCGAGCACAAGGCATTGTACAGAAGTGTTTCCGGCCTGGTGCCCGATGAGTATTATGCTATTGAAATCGGTAAAGCAAGAGTAGCAAGAACGGGTACCGATCTCAGCATCATTACCTATGGTATGGGCGTACATTGGGCAGAGGCCTATGCAAACAACCATCCCGAATTGTCTATCGATATACTCGATCTCAGAACTTTGTTGCCGTTGGATTACACAGCAATTAAAGAGGCAGTAGAGCGCACGGGTAAGGTGTTGATCCTTCACGAAGACACATTGACAGGTGGATTAGGTGGAGAATTGGCTGCTTGGATAGGCGAGCATTGTTTCGAAAGCCTGGATGCGCCAATAGTGCGTTGTGCCAGCCTCGATACACCGGTGCCTTTCTCTGTAATACTCGAGCAAAATTTCCTGGCATCTTCACGTTTAGACGAAGCAGTAAAGAAATTGATGAACTACTAAAAAAACTAAAAAATTGAAACTAAGAACTAAAAAGTGTTTGACGTGCTGGTCTTGCATCGTCCACTTTTTACTTTTCACTTTTGACTTTTAACTTTTTAAGCTATCTTAGCACAAATATCAGGTATGAAAAAAAGCATATTTTCTATAATTGTTATTCTAAGCTGTGGATTTATGTTCGCGGGATGTACTAAAACAGGTACGCCTACTATCGAACCGTCCATGTCTGCAACTATAGCATCCTATACCTTTAATGCTGACTATATCGAGCCGCGCCTGCAGAAATCGCAGATCGCAGATACCGGTACTACATTGATCATGGATGGCTACGAGCGCAGCTCAGGAGACAAGATAGAAATTACTGTTACCAAATACACCGGCAATCCGGGTACCTATTCTATTGTTCAGGGTCAGGCAAGCGCCTACTACCTGCATAACAATGTTAAGTATCAGGCTACCGGCGGTATCGTTGCTATTAAAGATGCAAGCACCAACGTTATTAGTGGTTATTTCAACTTTACAAGTACCAGCGGTGTTACTATTCTTAATGGCAACTACGTTTGCGGCAAACCATGGGTTTACTAGAATATCTATCAACTCAAACCTAACTTCGGATGCAAGTGCGTAGAGACGCAAGATTTTGCGTCTCCACATAATACGAGCCATCTAGCTGTAGATAATAATTTAAAAACAATAAGGAGCGCCACTAGCGCTCCTTATTACAATAAAAAACATCCCGATAACGTTATACACCGAGTATGAAAAGAATTGTAGCAGTATTGGTGGTAATTTCTTTGCTGGCATTTTTGGCCTGCAAGAAAAAAAAGCACTATCCTGTTACCAATAGTGTGCAGCAAAACAATAACCGGGATACCGCTGTGGGTATGAATGCCACCATTAATGGACATGCATGGACTACCGACTCGGCTTATGCTTATCGCATCAGGTATGCAAATGATAGCGTAATGTCTGACCTCTATATCAATGCCACGCGTAAAGTAAGCGATACAACTAGTACAATTTCATTTTCCATCGTTAACTATACAGGTCCCAAAAACTACCTCATCGATCCCCCTAACGTATCTGCCACTTACTACATCAATGGCGAGCGGCACTATGCTACACTTGGGGAGATAAATATTGAATCCGACAGCCCCTATGCAATGATCGGCACTTTCAACTTCACGGTAGATTCTACTGTTGTTACCGATGGCTCATTTAATGTTGCCAAACCATAACTTGTTTATGTAACCAGTGATGCCGAAGGTATTAGATGTTTATAGTAAAATCATATAGTAGTTTTGAAACGATGCCGAAGGTATCGGATGTTTAATTAAGCGAGCAATGCTTAATGACATTATATTCAGGGGCAACATAGTTATACATACAACAAACAAACTATACACTCAAACTTCCCAATCATGTCGGCACTTTTAGGTTTTAACTTTTAACTTTGAAAAAGCTATGCCTAAGATCTTCCTTTCCGCTTATGTCAATGCTCCGGCACAGCGCTGCTTCGACCTCTCCCGGAGCATAGAACTACATATGCTGTCTACCTCCAAAACCAATGAAATAGCCATAGCAGGCAAAACCTCCGGGCTCATCAGCAAGGGCGAAACTGTTACCTGGGAAGCTACTCATTTCTTTATCCGCCAGCAGCTTACTGTAGTTATCGAAGAAATGGAATCACCCACCTATTTCACCGATAGGATGGTAAAAGGCGCTTTCAAAAGCTTCCATCACCAGCATTTTTTTGAAGAAAGCAGCGGTGCCACTTTAATGACAGAAATGTTCACTTACGAATCGCCATTCGGCATCGTTGGTAAAATATTCGACAAACTGATCTTGAAAAAATACATGACGCGATTTCTTGTTGACAGGTTCAACATGGTCAAACATTTCGCTGAAACAGAAGACTGGCGGAAGGTGCTTTAATGATCCCATCTTCCGAAAAAAAATATTTCACTTCAAGTAGCCCTTACAAATCATTGACATTCCTTTAAGTAACACGAGATGTCCACATTTTTGTGAATATCTTTATTTTTCCAACCCATTTTCCCACATTAATTTGCACCCATTCCCGGCGAAATTCCGGTAGTTCTTTGACATTATGAACCCTTATCTCAGGTCACCTACATTGCAGGTCACCTACATTGTACGTAGGGGCTGAAGATGTTCAGCCCTGCAACATCCGTCCCAAGCGTGTCATTGCGAGCCCTTCGCGAAGCAATCTTACGTTTGGACGTATTCGTTTTTGGATCGCTATTCGCCCTCTGTCATTGGAAGGCACACGAAGTACACTGCTACTTTCCACGAAAAAAGTGGCAGCATGTGGCAATAAGTGGCAGAAAGTGGCAGAAAGTAGCAGTTTGTTAAAATCGACAAAACCCTTACCCAATAGGTGTTTCAGTAAAACAAGAGACAAAAAACTGCCACTTTCATCAAAAACTGCCACTTTTATACAAACAACAATAAAATTCTCTGGTAGAGACGCATTGTCATCCTGAGTTTTTATCGAAGGGTCCGTCTCCACAGCGACTGGCTAACAAAATAACAGTAAACAAATACAAACCTGTCGCGAGTGTTAGTCCCGATTATTTCGGGACTCTCGTGACGACTGATTTAACGGGTCTCTGACCCGAACATCAGGACGTATTCGTTTTAGGCGATCCAACATCATGCAAATCAATTTTCTGCTGTCGCGAGAGTTAGCGTAGCGCTCTCGTGACGACTAGTATAGCGGGTCTCTGACCCGAACATCGGGAAGTACTCGTTTTAGGCGATCTACCAATCAAGTAGATCAGCTGTTCAAACACCTACATATGCGGATGCTTCACCTCCGGGTGTTCCTTAGCCTCTCTTTTTACAATGTATACTGCTGTATCATACACCGTTATGCCACTGCCCATTCTAAGTGCATAGACCTTTGTAAACTCGGCCCCGAAGTACAATATGATAGAAGAATAATAAACCCATGAAAGCAAAAGGATCAACGATGCTGCGGCGCCATAAGTACTGATACTC
The DNA here is from genome assembly GCA_947371715.1 of Flavipsychrobacter stenotrophus. Taxonomy (GTDB): domain Bacteria; phylum Bacteroidota; class Bacteroidia; order Chitinophagales; family Chitinophagaceae; genus Flavipsychrobacter; species Flavipsychrobacter stenotropha_C. The sequence goes on along the minus strand of CANBQQ010000001.1, from coordinate 3,106 downwards.
TTTGATGCACCCAGGTAGTAACCGATCAGAAATTTGCCTATCAAAAATAGTACACCCGTAAATGCTGCACCTATCAATGCGTCTTTCCACTTAATAACAGCATCGGGTAGTACCTTATAGATGACAGCAAAAAGAAACGTAACTACTACAAACAACAATCCTATGTTAAGCCCCTTTAGCAATATAATATTCGCATCGCCAAGTATACGCTGCAGGTGGTCAGACAGTATATCCATGAGCAGGTTAATGAGTAGAGTAACCAACATTAAAAAACCACTGCCTATGATGAGAGAGAACGACAACAGCCTGTCCGTTATATACTTCAGCCATCCCTTTTTGGGCTTAGCTTTTATAGACCAAATATAGTTGATAGAACTTTGTATCTCGGTAAATATACCTGTGGCACCAAATATCAGTACCACAATGCCTATAATGCTGAAGAGTGTGGTATTACCTTGCGTCTTGGTATTATCCAGCATGGTCCTGATCTGGTCAGCACCTGTTGTGCCTACCAGCGCGCTCACCTGGTCTAGTATCTTCGTGGTAATGTCTGCTCTTTTATAGAAAATGCTACTTACAGATATCACTACAAGCAGCAACGGACCTATTGAAAAGATAGTATAGTAAGCCAGCGATGCACTCAGTTTGGTGCCATTATCATTAGCAAACTCAATACCGGCTTCTTTGAGTACATGAAAGTATTTGCGGAATTCAAATGCCATTTAATCGATCCATTTTAATCATTGTTACAATCATAATGCCATGACTGCTCAATGGCTTTAATTTTCACGCTTTCAGTTATTTGTTCTAATTGTGCTTAAACTACATTTCACTTGCGTAGCACACTCTCCTCCTTTTGAAGGAGGAGTACCCTGTAAATTCTGCTTCTTCAGCAGAATTTACAGGGGGAGGTGGTTATCTACAGAAGCCACTTTTAAGTTTTCACTTTTGAGTTTTTACTTCTTAAACCCATTCGTACTCTCGCTCTACAACCTTTTTCAGGCGTTCTACCAAAGTAAATGTTGCGGGGCAATGCATAAGGTTGTTGGTAAATGTCTCATTATAGGCATCAAATGGTTTCTTGTCATGATGCGGAAATTCGGCACAATCTGCAGGGCGAACCTCGTAAATTGAGCACATATCGTTGATCAGGAACTGGCACGGTTGAGTGGTATTTACCCAGTCCTCAGAGCCTTCTTCTTTCTTCAGCCACTTATCGATAAATGTTGCGGAAGGCATGCCCAGGTGAGCGGAGATCCTGTCTATATCTGCCTGTAGATAAGTGGGCGTCATTGTTTTGCAGCAATTGGCACATGCAGTACAATTCGTATCCTGCCACACCGTAGCATCTACTTTGGCTACTAGTTCAGGCATATCATGCGGAACAATGTCATCCAGTTTTAAAAGAAAAGCAGACAGGGCTTTTTTCTTTCTTGCAGCTTTGATCTTAAATTTACTCAGGTCCATAATGCCTTGTAAATATATCAATTTTTGGCGGAAGCCATCATGACATACATCAATACGGCAAAGGCAAATATTCGTTAGTCCTTAGGCTCTTTTTGAAACCTTATCACCACCACAATTATCGCGGCAACAGCACCTATCAGCAAGAAGAAATATAACATGACGCAAAGCTACCCATTTTACCCCAAACGCTTACTAACCTTGACTACACGCCTGCTGTCGGTCTCTGACCGACGGCCATCGGGCAGATCCTCTTTGAGAGATGTGGCAAACCTTCGAGGTGTGCCACATCTTGGTAGCAAACCCCGGCAACCATGAACATCACCAAAGTTTTACATTTTCTATTACGGCTAATTAGAATAATTTTGCATTATGCCGCCTGCTAACCACCCACGGCACTTCTAAGTCTCACAACTATGCGTAGATACCTCATTTTATTATTGTGTTTGTTCATTGCCACAACTGATAATGCTGCACCCGTAAAGCGCGAGCTGCGTGCCGCATGGATAGCTACCGTGGCCAATATCGACTGGCCCAGCAAGCAGGGACTCTCCTCCGGCGAGCAACAGGAACAATTTATAACCAGGCTGGAAGAACTAAAAGCGTTGGGTTGCAATGCTGTAATAGTACAGATACGTCCTTCCAGCGATGCTTTGTATGCGTCTGAACTGGAGCCATGGAGCCACTACCTTACAGGCAAGCAGGGTGTGGCACCGGTGCCCTATTACGATCCGCTCGAGTTCATGATCGTTGAAACACATAAACGCAATATGGAGTTTCATGCATGGTTCAATCCGTTCAGGGCATTGGTAGATAGCAAGCAAAACCCTAATCCTGCCAACCATATCACGCACACCCACCCTGATTGGATCATTAGCTACGGTGGCAAATCATACATAGATCCGGGGCAGTGGCCTGCACGCGATTATGTGATCAGCGTGATCATGGATGTGGTTAAACGCTATGATATTGATGGTGTTCACCTCGATGATTACTTCTACCCTTATAAGGTGCCGGGGCAAGCTTTCGGCGACAATAAAAGCTATCAGAAATACGGACAGGGCGCTAATAAGGAAGACTGGAGACGCGACAACGTAAATCAATTCGTTATGCAGCTCAATACAAAGATCAAGACAGTAAAGCCTTACGTGAAGTTCGGTATCAGTCCTTTTGGTGTATGGAGAAACATAACCAAAGATCCCGAGGGCTCAGCCACAACAGCTGGTACCAGTTGCTACGATGATCTTTATTCTGATGTTATACTCTGGACCAAGAAGGGCTGGGTAGATTACCTCATGCCGCAACTCTATTGGGAACACGGCCACAAAGCAGCTCCCTTCAACATACTGCTCCCATGGTGGAACGCACATGCCTATGGCAGGCACATGTACTTCGGTCTTGGTGTATACCGCATGTCTGAAAAGCCGGTAGGCCCATGGAAAAGCCCTAATGAATTATTGTGGCAGATAAGAGATATTCGCCAGTATTGTACCTCATCAGGCTGTAGCTATTATAGCACATCTTGCTTTAACAAGATAGGACAACCCACGAAAGACAGTCTGTGCAATGTCTATAACAAATACCCTGCTTTTCCGCCGGTTATGAAGTGGATAGATAGCATTGCGCCTGCTGCCCCGGTAGT